>DATFLG010000157.1:0-6443 GCA_035267985.1 Gammaproteobacteria bacterium
CCCGATGGAGGTGTGCAGCGCGCTCTCGTAAGCGTGGCCGACAGGCGAGTTGGCAAGGATCAGCGCGCACAGGGCCGAGAACAGCAGGACCACACCGCCGGCAGCCTGGTTGCGGATGAACTCTTCGAAAGGACTGAGCACGCGGCTGAACGCACGCTCCCAGGGCGCCTCGTACCCTGGAGAGGATCGGCTGGGAAATTCCTGATGGGATGACTCTTCCGGCGACGCCATGCCAACCTCCTGTGACGCCGGCAGTATACCAGCAACGCCCGCAGGCCCAAGCGCCTCACGGCCGGGGGTGCAACCCGGGCGACGCGGGATTCCGGGATAGGGTCTAGACTGAAGCAATACCGGCCGAAACAGCGGAACAGGAGGTCGCCATGGCACGGTATCCGGATGACAAGCTGCTGGCGGATGTACAGCGTCAGCTGGACAGTCCGCAGCCGCTGCCCAACGAGAAGCCGGTGCGCCGGCACGTGGTCAACTGGCACGTATTCCGCCGCCGCGACGACGCTGCGGACTTCTCCCGCAACATCCTGCTCGAGGACGGCGAACACATCGTCGCCGGTCAGGCGTCTGACAGCATCGGCTCCCTGTGGTGGGTGGGCGTGCATGTGGACGACCTGGAAGCCTGGGGCAACCGCGACGCCATACAGCTCACCGACCGGGTCGATCCCCAGAACCCGGGTTCCCCCATGCTCTGAGCGGACTTCGGCGCCGGCCGGTGCCCGGGACCGCCGGCTGTGCGGGTGAGCGGATGCCCCGGCGGCCGCCCCGGGCTACAATGGCACCCCTTCCGGCGATTCCGGCGCATCATGGTACTTTGGCACATTCCGGTCCTCTTCGCGGTGGGCGCGGCGGCCAGCTTCGTCAATGTCATGGCCGCCGGCGGCTCCCTGCTGACCCTCCCCACCCTGTTGTTTCTCGGCCTGGACAGCGCCCTGGCCAACGGCACCAACCGCATTGCCATCGCGGTGGAAAGCCTCTCGGCCGTCGCCGGGTTCCGCGCACAACTGGCCCGCAGCCGCACCACCGCCCTGACACTGGCCCTGACCGCGCTGCCCGGCGCCTGGCTGGGAGCCGAACTCGCGGTCCAGATCAGCGACCAGTGGTTCCGCCGCATCCTGGTGGCGGTGATGGCGGTGGCAGCCCTCACCATGCTGATCCCCGGCCGTCGCCCACGCGCCACGGACACCGCCGCCGGCCCCCTGCGCCGGGCTCTGGCCTACCCGGCCATGTTCGGCGTGGGCGTCTACGGGGGCTTCATCCAGGCCGGCGTCGGCCTGCTGTTCATGGCCGTGCTCCACCGCCTGCTGCGCCAGGGACTGGTGCAGGCCAACGCCTACAAGGTGTTCATCACCCTGCTCTACACCCTGTCCGCCCTGGCGGTCTTTCTCTGGACCGGAAACGTGGACTGGCCCCTGGGCCTTGCACTGGCCGGCGGCAGCGCTACCGGGGCCTGGCTGGGCAGTCGTGTCACCCTGCGGGGGGGCGAGCGCGCCGTCCGGGCAGTGGTGCTGGTGGCCCTGCTGCTGATGGCGCTGCGCCTGGCCCTGGCGTGAAGACGGCTCGGTGAAGCATCCTCAGGGCCCGGGCCGGTAACTGATCGCCACCTGGCCCGTGCAGTCGAAGGCCGGACCGCATTGGTGGGTCTTGACGTTCTGGGCCTCGATGTAGGGACAACGGTTGTGGAGCGCCCCCGCCGTTCCGCAGTCACGGGGCGCCAGCACGCCGCTGGCCTTGTCCAGGTGCCACTCGGGCAGGCGCCGCGCATACCATTTGAGCACCCGTGCCGCCGGCGCGTGGGTAGTGAACAGGACCGTTGCCAGCTTGGCCGGCCCGGCTGCGACGCGCTGCACCATGAAGGCCCGCAGGTCCGGATACAGCGGCACCCCCAGGTCGGCGCGCTGGGGCCAGCGGGCGCTGGCCTGATAGCCGGCCAGGCGCCTCGCCAGGCCCGGTGGCGTGGAGGCCGGCACGGGCGCCACCGGCACCGGATCCCCCACGGCGCTGCGGGTGAGCAGGACGAGTACTGCCGCCACGAAAAGGCGGATCGGGCCTGCCAGGGGCTGGTGCATGGTCTGAAACCTCGCGAAAAGGCTCCATTGTACCCAGCGGCCCCGCCCACCTGAACCCATAAACCTCGAAGGGACGGACCCGGCGTAATGCCGGCGACAGCGTTGTCTATGGTGTTACGGTACCGTGAGACCGGACCGTGAAGCCGGCGTCCACACAACGGAGGCAGCCTCTATGACCGAAACCGCCCTGGACGATGCCTATCGGCTCCTGCACGAGGCCGAGATCACCCTTGACGGCCGACCCGTGGGCGTCCTCGCCGCCGTTGACCCGCGGTGGCGCCGGGACAATTACCGCCAGTGCTTCGTGCGCGATTTCGTGCCGGCCGCGCTGGTGCATCTGGCCAACGGCAGCACCGACATCGTGCGCAATTTCCTGGACACGGTCATCGAGGCCCGGGGTCTGGCGCGGGACATGGCCGAGCATCAGGTGCAGCCGGGTGTCATGCCCGCCAGCTTCTGGGTCGCCGAGGACTCCGACGGCAGCCAGCGCCTGCGCGCCGACTTCGGGGACCGGGCCATCGGACGCGTGGCACCGGTGGACGCCATGATGTGGTGGACGATCCTGCTGTGCGCCTATGTGCGCCACACCGGCGACGCCGAGCTCGCCCGCACGCCGCGCTACCAGCAGTCCCTGCGCATGATTCTCACCCTGTGCCTGCAGGGCTCTTTCGAGATCTTCCCGACGCTGCTGGTGCCCGAAGGGGCTTTCATGATCGACCGACGGATGGGAGTCGACGGACATCCCCTGGAGATCCAGGCGCTGTTCTACGCGACTCTGGAATGCGCCCACACCCTGTGCGAGCCCGCCGACGACGAGGACCGTGCGCTGCTGGAGCGAGCCGCCCGGCGCCAGTCGGCCCTGCGCTCCTATGTACGCAGCTACTACTGGCTGGATCTGCCCCGTCTCGACCAGATCCACCGCTTCACGGATGAGGATTTCGACGACGCCCAGACCAATATTTTCAACATCCATCCCCACTCCGTGCCCTTGTGGCTCAGTGACTGGGTGCCGGACGATTCCGGCTATCTGGCGGGCAACGTGGGACCCGCGCTCATCGACTACCGTTTCTTCGCCCAGGGCAACCTGCTTTCCATCCTGTTCGGCCTGGCCAGCGACGACCAGGCCCATCGGATCCTCAATCTTTTCGAGGCCCGCTGGGACGATCTCATCGGGGCGGTCCCCCTGAAGATCTGCTTTCCGGCGCTGGACGACGGGGAGTGGAAGGCCATCACCGGCGCCGACCCCAAGAACCGTCCCTGGTCATACCACAACGGCGGGAACTGGCCGGTGCTGCTGTGGCCCTTCGTGGCCGCAGCCCTCAAGTCGGGGCGGCGGGAACTGGCCGACCGCGCCGTGGAATCGGCCCACAAGCGCGTCCCCCAAGACAAGTGGCCGGAGTACTACGATGGCCGCCATGGAAGGCTGACCGGCCACCGGGCCCACTTCAATCAGGTCTGGTCGGCCACGGCGCTGATTCTCGCCCACCAGATGCTGGATGACCCTTCCATACTGCAGCTGCTGCCGGGGCACTCAGCCTGAGTAGCCCTGGCCGGGGCGGGTCTTGCCGCGAAACACCAGGTACTGGTAGCCGTTGTAGATCAGCATGATGGGAATGAGCATGCCGATACCGGCGAGCATGAACACCAGGGTCGGGCTGGACGCCGACCCCTCGCTCAGACGCAGGTGCAGGGGGATGAAATACGGATACAGGCTGACTGCCAGTCCGGCAAACGACGTCAGGAAGATCGCCACGGTCCAGAAGAACGGCGCCCGCTCATAGCCGCGGTTCAGGGCCCGCAGCAGCATGACGAAGGCGAACAGCGCAATGGCCGGCAGGGGCGCCAGGTAGATGATATTGGGCCAGTCGAACCACCGGGCCATCACATAGGAGAAACGAAGTGGCGTCCACAGGGATACGCCGATGCCGGCAAGCACGGTGAGCCAGGCCATCAGCCTGGCCCGCCGGGCGCAGGTCCCCTGATAGGGCCCCTCGGTCTTGAGCAGCAGATAGGTGGTCCCCAGCAGCGTATAACCGAACACCACGCCCACGGCCACCAGGGTGGCGGTCGGCGAAAACCAGTCCCAGACCCCTCCGACGAATGCGCCGTCGCGGACCGCCAGCCCGCCGATCACCGCGCCCAGGGCGTAGCCCTGGGACAGGGCCGCCAGCAGGCTTCCCAGGCCGAAGGCGATGTTCCAGGGCAGCTTGCGCCGGGCGTGCTCACGGAATTCAAAGGCGATGCCCCGGAAGATCAGGGCGAACAGCATGGCCGTGACGGGGATGTACAGGGCATGGAGGAGCGCGCCATAGGCCACCGGAAAGGCGCCGAACAGCGCCCCTGCGAACACCACCAGCCAGGTTTCGTTGGCGTCCCAGATGCTGCCCAGGCTCGCCATCATCACATCCCGGCGCTCCTCGCTGTCGGCAAACAGGGAAATGATCCCCACCCCCAGGTCGAAGCCGTCCAGCACCACGTACATGACCAGCATCAGCCCCAGCAGGACAAACCAGATATCCACCAGAAGCAGATGAGTCGCGTCCATCGTCACTTCCCCTCCCCGCGGCTATCCGAACTGGGACGGCCCGGCTGGAGGACGAACGGTCCGTAGTCGGGCGCCTCCGGCTCCAGGGACAGATCAGGCCCTTTTTGAATCACGCGCCGTGCGAACACCAAGAACACCACAAGCAGCAGCAGATCGATCAGCAGGTAGCCGGTCAGAGTGGTCCCCAGGGTCCCGGCGGGCAGGGCCGAGGCGTGACTGTCAGTGCGCAGCACCCCGTAGACCACCCAGGGCTGGCGGCCGACCTCCCGCACGATCCAGCCGCACTCCACCGCAATGTATCCAAGAGGGATGGAAGCCACCCAGGTCCCGAGGAGCCGCCGCTGACGGCCGACGGTGTCAAGCTGCAGGCCGCCCCGCCAGCCCGCCCAGGCGGTCCACAGCATCAGGAAGAAGAAGAAAAAGCCGATGGCCACCATGAGCCGGAAGGCATAGAACAGCAGCGGCAGCGCCGGCGGCTGCCGGTCCCGGGGAATATCACGCAGGCCGGTGACCTGCCCGCGCAGACTGTGGGTGGCCAGCACGCTGAGCACCGCGGGAATCTCCACGCTCCAGTCGTTGCGCTGAGCGGCCTGGTCGGGCCAGGCGAGCAGCGCCCAGGGCGCCGCGGTGCCCGGTGCATTGGTATGGAAGTGGCCCTCTATGGCTGCACCTTTGGCCGGCTGATGGTCGAACACGGCCTTGCCGCTGCCGTCGCCCAGGAATATCTGCAGCGGCGCAATCACCACGGCGGCCAGGAACGCGATACGCAGGGTGCGCAAAAAGAACGCCGTATGCCGGGCGCGCAGAATGTACCAGGCGCTGATACCGCCGATCACGAATGCGCTGGTCTCCAGGCAGGCGACCCACATGTGGCTCACGCCCCAGGGCATGTCCGGATTGAAGATGGCCGTCAGGTAGCTGTTGACGACGAAGTGGCCGTCATGAAATGTGCCGCCGGCCGGGGTCTGCATCCAGGAGTTGGCGACCATGATCCAGAAGGCGGAGAACGACGCTCCCAGTGCCACCATGGAGGTGGCGAACAGGTGAATGGCCGGCGACACCCGCCGCCAGCCGAACACCATGATGCCCAGAAATCCGGCTTCCAGCATGAACGCCATGGCGCCCTCGAAGCCGAGAATATTGCCGAAGAAATCCCCCGCCGCACTGGCGAAGGGCGCCCAGTTGGTGCCGAACTCGAACTCCAGGGGGATACCCGTGACCACGCCGACGCCGAAATTCAGCAGGAAGAGCTTGGTCCAGAAGCGGGCGTGACGGTAATAGGCGATATCGCCGGTCTTCAGCCAAAGCGCTTCCACCCCCACCAGGAAGATGGACAGGCCGATGGTGAACACCGGCCAGATGATGTGCAGCATGGTGGTGACCGCGAACTGCAGTCGGGCGAGCACAACCGGATCGGCGAGACTGTCCACCGCAGACACCTCCTTGTCCGGGGATTGACGCCGGTGTCGGACGGCCGCGCGCATTCCGGCGCCCGGCTTCCCCGTTCGAACCGCAACGGGGGTATATCAGGGTCGGCTGATAAGACCGATGGCCCGGAGCATCGTTCCTCATCCCGCAGCGGAACCGATTTCAAGGTCCGCCGCCATCTCGGCCCCGCGGGCGTTCGAGAAAGACTCTAGCCTGAACTATTCATGAACTGCCGTAGCGAGGGCGTCGAGAGGCCTGAAAAGACAGCGTGGCGCGGACCGGAAGGCGCACAGGCATACTTGACAGTATGTCGAGCACCTGGAGGGAGCACGCGCTGTCTTTTCAAGCATATCGGCGTCCGCAGTAGGTCGTTCATGAATAGTTCAGGCTAG
>DATFLG010000158.1:0-6458 GCA_035267985.1 Gammaproteobacteria bacterium
ACCGCGCCGGGCGCCGGGACCTGCCCTGGCAGCGCGACCCCACCCCTTACCGCGTCTGGATCTCGGAGGTCATGCTCCAGCAGACCCAGGTGGCCACGGTGATCCCCTATTTCGAGCGGTTCATGGCGCACTTTCCGGACGTGGTGAGCCTGGCCGATGCCTCCGTGGACCAGGTGCTGGGCTTGTGGTCGGGACTGGGTTACTACGCCCGCGCCCGCAACCTGCATGGGGCGGCCGGGCAGGTCCGTGACCGCCACGGGGGGCGGTTCCCGGTGCAGTTTGATGAGGTGGTCGCCCTGCCGGGCATCGGCCGCTCCACGGCCGGCGCGATCCTGGCCCTCTCCCGGGGTGACCGCCACCCGATCCTGGACGGCAACGTGAAACGGGTGCTGGCCCGCTTCCATGCCGTGGAGGGCTGGCCGGGGCGCAGCGCCGTGGCGGACCGCCTGTGGGATCTGGCCGAGGCGCACACGCCCCGGCGTCGGGTGGCCGCCTACACCCAGGCCATGATGGATCTGGGCTCCACGGTGTGCACCCGCAGCCGCCCCCGCTGCGGGGAATGCCCCCTCGGCGGCGCCTGCCAGGCGCGGCGCCTGGGGCGCCCGGGCGATTTCCCTGCCCCCCGGCCGCGGCGCAGCGTGCCGGTGCGCGAGACCCGCATGCTGATGGTGCGCAATCCCCGGGGCGAGGTGTGGTTGGAACGGCGTCCGCCCACCGGCATCTGGGGCGGTCTGTGGAGCTTTCCGGAGCTGGCGGGGGACGATGCCGCGGCGGACTGGTGCCTGCGCCGCCTGGGCTGCGTGCCCCGGCGGGTGGAGGCCTGGCCGGTGGTGCGCCACACCTTCACCCACTTCCATCTGGATATCACGCCCGTACTCGCGCCCACGGAAAACCCCGTCCCGGCTGTGTTGGAAGCCGATCAGGGGGTCTGGTATAACTCACGGGCTCAAAAGCCCGGCGGCCTGGCGGCGCCGGTCCGACGCCTGCTGGACAGGCTGGAACAGAACCCCTGATTGAGGAGGCAGCCATGGCCCGCATGGTGAACTGCGTGAAGCTGGGCAAAGAAAAGGAGGGGCTGGATTTTCCCCCCTATCCCGGCGAGCTGGGCAAGAAGATCTACGACAGCGTGTCCAAGGAAGCCTGGCAGATGTGGCTGAAGCATCAGACCATGCTCATCAATGAATACCGGCTCAGCCCGGTGGACCCCAAGGCCCGGGAGTTCCTGGAAAAGCAGATGGACGAGTTCTTCTTCGGAGAAGGCGCCCAGGTGCCGGAAGGCTACGTCCCCCCGGGCAGCAAGTAGACGCGTAATCCAAGAGCCACGGAACCCACGGAATCCACGGAAGGAATGAATAAAGGCGCCACGGAAAATAACAACGAAAAGACCCACAGATTCCGTTTCACTCCATTCGGCCTGCCATCCGGGAATCACCGCCCTGGTGCCCGGGCCGTCGTAGCCCGGCCACATGAAAGACCTGCTTTGCCAGATCCGGTCCAATCGTCGTAATCTCGTCCATGGTCTCCTCCTCTTTCGCACTGATGGTTGCTAACACCTCCATCATGGCGCATCGCGACGCCGTATCAGAAGGGGGAGGAGACCATTTCATCGGATTAGCGCCAGCGTAATCCGGGGAGGAAGGGCCATTGAGCCCAGGAAAGGAATGGGGGCAAGGCACTACGCAAAGTAGTCGTCGGTGCAACGCCTTTCGGTGATTGCACCTTATGCCGTCTCACCGCCGCTGTCTCGCACTCCTCAGCTTCGGTGCTTTCCGCGGCGCTGTTATCTCCTCCCGGATTCCAGTGCGTTCCATTTGAGCCACCAACTGCGCCCTTTCCGTCGCGGACAATGCGATGGCCGTACAACCGGCGGGTTTTTTGTTGGGCGGCCGTTAGGCGACAATGACCGTACCTGACTACGGAGTTCGCCATGTCCCCTCCCGAGGCCACCGCAGCGGCCACCGCCGGCTGCAAAGTGGTGCTGATCAGCCCCTACGAGCTGGGGCGCCAGCCCTTCGCCCTGGCCGAGCCGGCGGCGTGGCTGGCCCGGGCGGGCCATGAAACCGTCTGCGTGGATCTCTCCCGGGAGCGGCTCGCGGAACAGTCCCTGGCCGGGGCGGCCCTGGTGGCCATCCACCTGGGCATGCACACCGCCACCCGCATCGCCCTGGAGGCCCTGCCCCGGATCCGCGAGCTGGCCCCCGACGCCCACCTGTGCGCCTACGGGCTTTACGCCCCCATGAACGCCCCCTATCTGCGGGACAACGGCGTGGACACGGTGCTCGGCGGGGAGGCCGAAGGCCAGCTCACCGAGCTGGCCGATCAGGCCGCCGCCGGGCGGACGCCGGCACTCGCCCCCGCCCCGGGCCTGCCCAAGGTGGCGTTCATCACCCCGGACCGCACCGGCCTGCCCGCCCTGAGCGGCTATGCGAACCTGGGCACGCCCGACGGCTCCACCCGGATGGTGGGTTTCGCCGAGGGCAGCCGGGGCTGCAAGCACCTGTGCCGGCACTGCCCGGTGGTGCCCGTCTACCAGGGGCGTTTCCGGGCGGTGCCGGTGGAGGTGGTGATGGCCGACATCCGCCAGCAGGTGGAGGCGGGGGCCGAGCATATCTCCTTCGGGGATCCCGACTTCCTCAATGGTCCCACCCACGCCCTGCGGCTGGTTCGGGCCCTGCACGACGCCTTCCCGGATGTGACTTACGACGCCACCATCAAGGTCGAGCACCTGATCCGCCACGCCGACCTGCTCCCGGAGCTGGCGTCCACGGGCTGCCTG
This sequence comes from Gammaproteobacteria bacterium, assembly GCA_035267985.1. Lineage (GTDB taxonomy): Bacteria > Pseudomonadota > Gammaproteobacteria > DATFLG01 > DATFLG01 > DATFLG01. The sequence goes on from DATFLG010000158.1 coordinate 2,777, forward strand.
TTCATTACCTCCGCCGTGGAGTCGGTGGACGACCGGGTGCTGGACTATCTGGACAAGGGCCATACCGGCGCCGACTTCCCCCGGGCGGTGGAGCTGGTGCGCGCGGCAGGCATCGCTCTGGCACCCACCTTCGTGGCGTTCACTCCGTGGACCACCCTGGAAGGCTATCTGGACCTGCTGCGCCATCTGGTGGACCTGGAGCTGGTGGAAAGCGTGCCGCCGGTGCAGCTCAGCATCCGGCTGCTGATCCCCCAGGGCTCCTATCTGCTGAACCTGGAAGGGTTCCGGGAGACCCTGGGGAACTTCGATCCGGCCTCCCTGGGCTACCCCTGGGCTAACCCGGATCCCCGCGTGGACGCCCTGCAGCGCGACATACAGGCCTGGGTGGAGCACGCCGAGGCCGAAGGGTTCGAGCGCCGCGCCATCTTCCAACGCGTCTGGGCTCTCGCCCATGAGGCGGCCGGACTGGAAGCGCCGGCCCTGCCCGCCGGACTGGGCGCCCCCATCCCCGCCATGTCCGAGCCGTGGTACTGTTGCGCCGAGCCCACGAAGCAGCAGCTGCAGAGCTTCTGACTCCGGCTTGACTCGGTGACCCCCTCCCGTTTCTAATACGGGGCTTGCGTCGCGCGGCTTCATCGTCCGGGACCGGCGGCGCATCAGCTCGCAAGATCCGGCCAGGTAGCTCAGTCGGTAGAGCAGGGGACTGAAAATCCCCGTGTCGGCAGTTCGATTCTGTCCCTGGCCACCAATCATTTCAATAAATTACATATCATTCGCGCTGCACAGCCGCCGGTCCATGTGCAATTGATCGCACATGAAGGGATTGAGCTGGCGGCAGTCGCATCCCCACGACGTCACGCTCTGTCTCCCTTGAAGTTGTAAGCCGACCGTCCTGTCGGCCGTCGCGGTAGCGGGTGCCCACGACCCGTTCCTGCGGGTCCCTCTTCGATCAGACGCCTCAGGGATCGCGTGTCTGGCTTTGCGGCGCAGCGGTTAGTTTCGGCCGACAGCCGTCGCTTGGCTGTGCGACGCCAGTGGCGGCCCCGTATCGGACTGCGGCCATCGCCATCACCGTAGCCACGTTGCCGCCCCATTGCGGATTCCGGTGCGTCATCTCCACGCGGTTCGGCGCGCCAGGCACACCTGGCATGCCTTCTGGCCATTCCGCATTCAACGACGTTGAGGCTAAGCTGGGCCGGATCGTATCCATCAGGGGAGGTTGTTGCCGTGACCAAGCGTGCGCTGGGGTTGTTGATCTGCATGATGCTCGTTGCCTGCTCGAAGGCACCGGGGGCGAAGGATACCGGCTATCGCGGGATCCCCTGGGGGGCCGATGCCGGCACCGTGGCCAAGACACTCGGTGTGCCCTCTCATACGGCCGGCGCATCCGCGCTGTTCGCCAGCCACTACCAGGCCACTGCACCGAAGCTGGGCGCACTGCTGGAAAAGGGCTTCGCGAACTTCCTGGCCGGCAACAGCGGCGCGAATCCCGGCAGCCTCGACGCCCTGAAAGGCGTGACCGTGCTGGATGCCGGGAAGAAGGGATACAGCCTGTTCTTCAACGGCAAGTTCGGCATGAATGTCCGCCCGATCCCGGCATCCGAATACCCGGCCGATCACGACAGGCTGATGAAACGCTACGGCGTCATCGACAAAAAAGTCGATTACATGCCCGACGAACACCAGTCCGCCTACTTCATCATGTGGCACGACGCGGACGGCAAGATCCTGCTGGCCAAGGAGGTCTACCAGGCGGCCCCCGGCCACCAGGTCACGGCCTGCCAGATCATCCACATCGACAAGCGCGTATTCAACGCCATCTCCGGCGTAGCGAGATCCTCGGGGTCGGACCATGCCAACCATTTGAGTTTTCGCGGCTATTTCGTCAAACGGCCGTCCCAGGACGGCTTAGAAGCATCATTTCGTGCTCAAAACAGGGCCGCTTACACTGACCGCGATGAAGCGAGGGGACGCGGGGCAACCGCCTCCCCAGCTTCCCTAAAAGAGCGGAAATACCGACCCAAAACGGCATTCTAAGCTCAAGATCAACGGCTCTGGTGAGCCTAGATTTCGCACTATCAGCGGGTTGCGTTGGTCCGACCCGGCGGGTCCTGTCATACCGGTCAATAGGATAGTCAATAGCTATTGAATGGATGAAAACAATTCATTTAAGTTATATACGGGAATGATTATCCTCTACCCATCAGGAGGAGCCGCCATGACCAAGACAGCCACATTTGCCGTTCTGCATTTCTCCATCGCCTTCACGGTCGCCTGGCTGCTGACCAGCGACGTCGTGGTGGGTGGGGCCGTCGCACTGGTGGAGCCGGCGGTGAACACCGTGGGGTTCCACCTCCACGAGAAGCTGTGGGGTCATATCGAGCGCCGGCGCCGACGGGCAGGTGCGGGACATGGCCCGGGACAGCCGGCCCATATTTGATAGTAAATAGCTATTGGGTAACTTATTAATATCAATTTCACAAATCGCAGTCAGACCTCTAGTCTGACCATAGGGCCGCCGCGGACGGTGGCGGCCGAAACTCTCACAAAGAGGTCTCACAACCGGTCTCAGGAGGTATTGATGATGTTCGAGAATCGCGAAGGCCAGAGTGTGCCGGAAGTGACTTTCCGCACCCGCCGAAACGGCGAGTGGGTGGATGTGCGATCCGGCGACATCTTCGCCGGTCGCACTGTGGTGGTATTCTCCCTGCCGGGCGCCTTCACGCCCACCTGCTCGTCCTCCCATGTGCCGCGCTTCAATGAGTTGGCGGACACCTTTCGCGCCAACGGCGTCGACGAAATCGTGTGCGTATCGGTGAATGACGCCTTCGTCATGAACGCATGGCGCAAGGATCAGCACGCCGACAACATCACCTTCCTGCCGGACGGCAACGGCGAGTTCACCGAGGCCATGGGCATGCTTGTGGACAAGAGCGATCTGGGTTTCGGCCGCCGCTCCTGGCGCTACTCCATGCTGGTGCGCGACGGGACCATCGACAAGATGTTCATCGAGCCGGATGTGCCGGGAGATCCCTATGAGGTCTCCGACGCCGACACCATGCTCGACTACATCAACCCGGAGGCGGGCCGGCCGGACGACATCACGGTGTTCACCAAGGCGGGATGCCCGTTCTGCGCCCGCACCAAGGAGATGCTGTCCCGCCACGGCTATGCCTTCGAGGAGATCGAGCTCGGCGGTGACGTGACCATCCGTTCGGTGCGGGCCGTCACCGGCCGGGATACGGTGCCCCAGATGTTCATCAACGGCGAGCATGTGGGGGACTCCGAGGCCGTGGAGGCCTGGATCAAGGCCCGTCACAAAGAGGCGGCCTGACGCGATGGCCGGGGCCGGGACACCGGCCCCCGGTTTCAAGGTGAAAGAAGAGCCACGGAACCCACGGACGTTGAAGTCGTAGCCCGGATTAGCGCCAGCGTAATCCGGGGAAAGAAGAGAGCCACGGAAGATACGGACACCGGTGAAGATCGGCTCCCCGGATTCCACTTCGTTTCATCCGGGCCACCATCCGTGAACCACCCCTGCCATGGCCGGCCCGCCGTAGCCTGGATTGAGCGCAGCGAAATCCGGGGAGGGACCGGCGGAAAAGGCGGTAAGAGCCGATCGTCCGGCGTCCCGGTTGCGACAGGCAAGCAGGCGTCACCTCCAACCACCCGGTGTTGGTTT
>DATFLG010000159.1:0-2537 GCA_035267985.1 Gammaproteobacteria bacterium
CAGGGGTACGTCGCCGGTGTCCGGCACGAAGGGAAACTCTACGCCCCCGATGGTCTCGTTGGGCGTGCAGTGAACGTAAGCCGCGGCCGGATCGAGCTGCCAGTCGCTCTGGGGCGGCACGGTGGTGAAACCGGACTGCTCGGCGCTGGCGGCCACATTGACCGTGCAGAAGCGCTTGGCCTCGGCAATGGCCTTCTTGGACCAGGAACCGGTGTTGACGTAGTCGGCCCGCCCGGCGCCGCGCAGCAGGTTCATGGGCACCATGGCGAACTGGCTGCTGGCGCCACCCTGCAGGAACAGCACCTTGTAGTTGTCCGGAATGGCCATGAGCTCGCGCAGATCCGCCTCGGCCTGCTCGGCGATGCTCATGAACTCCTTGCCGCGATGGCTCATTTCCATCACGGACATGCCGCTGCCATGCCAGTCCATCAGCTCTTCCCGGGCCTGTGCCAGGACCTCCTCGGGAAGCGCCGCCGGTCCGGCACTGAAGTTGTACACGCGTGTCATCCGCAGTCTCCTACCCGTCGATTCATGTATGGAATGTGCAAACCGTGGGAACGGCCCCGGATTCGGGGCCGGTGCGGGCCAGGCGGCTGTCCGGGCGACGCGGGGGCGCGGAAGACCCGGGGGTCTCCGGTTCGCCGGGCGCGCTCCGCGGGACAGTCTCCTAGGTGGCCGGCTCCTCCGGCTCCCCGCCGTTGTCCTCTTCGGCAATGCGTTCGATGCCCACCAGCTGCTCGCCTTCACCCAGGCTGATCAGCTTCACGCCCTGGGTGTTGCGGCTCATCATGGACACCTCGCCGACCCGGGTGCGCACCAGGGTGCCGGCGTTACTGATCAGCATGATCTCGTCCTGCTCGTGAACCAGCACGGCACCCACCACGGGGCCGTTGCGCCCGCCGGTCTGTACCGAGATCACGCCCTGCCCGCCGCGGCCGTGGACGGGATAGTCCTCGACCGGAGTACGCTTGCCGTACCCGTTGGCGGTGGCGGTGAGCACGCAGCCCTCATCGACGATGATCAGGGCGATCACGCGCCGGCCCTCCTGAAGGCGGATACCGCGCACCCCGCAGGCGGTGCGGCCCATGGGGCGCACGTCCGACTCGCGGAAACGGATCGCCTTGCCGGCATCCGTGAGCAGCATCAGCTCCCGGCTGCCGTCGGTGATGGCCACGTCCACCAGATGGTCCCCGTCGCGCAGATCCACGGCAATGATGCCGCTGCCCCGGGGCCTCGAGAAGTCCGCCAGCGGGGTCTTCTTGACCGTCCCGTTGGTGGTGCACATCAGCACGTACTTGTCTTCCGGGAACTCCCGGATGGGCAGCACCGCATTGATCCGTTCGTGTTCCTCCAGGGGCAGAAGGTTCACGATGGGCTTGCCCCGGGCGGTGCGTCCGGCCTGGGGCAGCTGGTAGACCTTCAGCCAGTACACCTTGCCCAGGCTGGAGAAGCACAGGATGGTGTCGTGGGTGCTGGCCACGAACAGCTTGTCGACGAAATCCTCTTCCCGGAAGCTGGCGGCGCTCTTGCCCCGCCCGCCCCGGCGCTGGGCGCTGTAGGCCGACAGGGGCTGGCACTTGGCGTACCCGGCGTGGGACAGGGTGACCACCACGTCCTCCTCGGTGATCAGGTCTTCGAGGGTCAGGTCCGTGTGGTCCACCTCGATCCGGGTGCGGCGCTTGTCGCCGTACTGGTCCCGTACCGCCATCAGCTCCTCGCGGATCACCGCCATCAGCCGCTCGGAGCTGTCCAGGATCTCCAGCAGGTCGTCGATCTTCGCCAGCACGTCCCGGTACTCGTCGATGATCTTGTCCTGCTCCAGGCCGGTGAGCTGGTGCAGGCGCAGGTCCAGAATCGCCTGAGCCTGGGCCTCGGACAGGTGATAGCCGTCGCCGTGCAGCCCCAGCTCCGGCGCCAGCCCCCAGGGCCGGGAGACCTGGGAGCCGGCCCGCTCCAGCATGGAGGTGACCATCCCCGGCGGCCAGGGCCGGCTCAGCAGCCCCTGGCGCGCCTCCGCCCGGCTGGGGGAGTTGCGGATCAACTCGATGACCTCGTCGATATTGGCCAGGGCCACTGCCAGCCCTTCGAGGATGTGGGCCCGTTCCCGGGCCTTGCGCAGCTCGTAGACGGTGCGCCGGGTGACCACCTCACGGCGGTGGCGGATGAACGCCTCCAGCACCTGCTTGAGATTGAGCAGCCGGGGCTGACCGTCCACCAGCGCCACGATGTTGATGCCGAACACGCTCTGCAGTTGGGTGTGCTGATACAGGTTGTTCAGCACCACCTCGGCCACCTCTCCCCGTTTGAGGTCGATGACCATGCGCATGCCGTCCTTGTCGGACTCGTCGCGCAGCTCCGAGATACCCTCGATGCGCTTGTCCTTGACCAGCTCGGCTATCTTCTCCAGCAGCCGGGCCTTGTTGACCTGGTAGGGCAGCTCGGTGACCACAATGGACTGGCGGCCCCGCGACTCGTCGGTTTCCACCTCCGCCTGCGCGCGCACATAGATGCGTCCGCGCCCGGTGTGGTAGGCCTCA
>DATFLG010000160.1:0-3574 GCA_035267985.1 Gammaproteobacteria bacterium
GAACCCGATGATGACGAACAGAATGAGCCCCACCAGTCCGATGGTGGTGTACTGACGGTTGAGGTAGGCGGAGGCGCCCTCCTGCACCGCCGCGGCGATCTCCTGCATGCGTTCATTGCCGGCGGAACGGCTGAGTATCCAGCCAACCGAAACCGCCCCATAGGCCAGCGCCGCCAGGGCGCAGCCGAGGGCGAACCATAGCTCGACGGACATGTGCCTACCTCCATTGTTGTAATGGTGAAATGCAACTTCTTATGGACCCCCGCGGACCGCGTCACGGGTCAACGCGCCGGTCCCGGGTCTTATTGTTGAATCGTTCGCCGCACGGCACGGGCGGGTCCGGGATCAAGGACCCTCGAACGGCGCCCCGGGCTTGAAGCCGAAGAGGCCCGGACCGGATCGCCGATGAGCGGGTCCACCGCCGCCTGACCGTGCTCACGCTGGATTTCCGCAACAACCGGCCCGGCCGGGCTCCGGTGGCAGTTACCGGCGAGACCGGCCTGCGCCCTGAGCGATTCTGTTGCCTTCCCCAGCGTCATGGCTTGATCTGCATCAACAGGTTCGGGGCGTGGTGCCGGCGCGGGAGCCCCCGCGTGGACGCCACGGAGCCCCGAGCCTGCATCCCGGGCCCTGCCCGCGGCGCCCGCGGCCGTGTCCATTCCTCACTTGACCTTGAAGTCCTTGTCGAGCTTCTTGCGCACCGCCACGTTCTTGAGCATGACGTACTGGGGCATGCCGTGCTTGTAGGGCGGATACTCCTCGCCCTGAATCAGGGGCGTGAGATAGCGCCGGCACCGGGCGGTGATGCCGAACCCGTCCCGGCTGATGAAGCCCTTGGGCATCATCTTCTCCTTGTTGGCCACCCGGGCCAGGGAGGCCTGCCCGACCTTCCAGCGGTAGGGGCTGTCGGAGGTGCGCACCACCGTGGGCATGACCGAGTTCTTGCCGGCGAGGGCCAGCTCCACCGCGGCCTTGCCGGTGGCGTACGCCTGTTCCACATCGGTCTTGGAGGCGATGTGGCGGGCCGCCCGCTGCAGGTAGTCGGCCACCGCCCAGTGGTACTTGTAGCCGAGCTTGTCCTTGATGAGATTGGCGATCACCGGGGCGACGCCGCCCAGCTGGGCGTGGCCGAAGGCATCGCGCAGACCCTGGTCGGACAGGAACTTGCCGGAGCGGTCCTTGACGCCTTCGGAGACCACCACCGAGACATAGCCGTACTGCTTGACCTTCTCCTTGACCTTGGCCAGGAACTTGGTCTGGCTGAAGGTCACCTCCGGGAACAGCACGATGATGGGCAGATCCGTGTCCTCGTCGGCGGCCATGGCGCCGGCGGCGGCGATCCAGCCGGCATGGCGGCCCATCACTTCCAGCACGAACACCTTGGTGGAGGTCTTGGCCATGGAGGCGACGTCGAAGCTCGCCTCCCGGGTGGACACGGCGATGTACTTGGCCACCGAGCCGAAACCGGGGCAGTTGTCGGTGATGGGCAGGTCGTTGTCCACGGTCTTGGGCACGTGGATGGCCTGGATCGGATACCCCATCCTCTTGGAGAGCTGGGAGACCTTCAGGCAGGTGTCGGCCGAGTCGCCGCCGCCGTTGTAGAAGAAGTAGCCGATGTTATGGGCCTCGAAGACCTCGATGAGGCGTTCGTACTCGCGGCGGTTCTCCTCCAGGCTCTTGAGCTTGTAGCGGCAGGAGCCGAACGCGCCGGACGGCGTGTGGCGCAGCGCCGCGATGGCCCGCGCGGATTCGCGGCTGGTGTCGATCAGGTCCTCGGTCAGGGCGCCGATGATGCCGTTGCGCCCGGCATAGACTTTTCCGATCCGGTCCTTGTGCTTGCGGGCGGTTTCGATCACCCCGCAGGCCGATGCGTTGATCACCGCGGTGACGCCGCCCGACTGGGCGTAGAATGCATTCTTCTTCGTCGCCGTCTTCTTCGCCATGTTGTTGAGTCCCCTTGGTCGTTTGTGATTCCGGATTCTGGCGGTGTGCGCTCAGAACGGACAGTGGATTGGCAGAGGCTGTCGTCGGCGATCACGAACCGTAGACACCTGGCGTGTCCGTGCGTTCATGGGTTGCCGGGAGCCCCGTCTTTGCGCTGGCTTTCATGGTCCGCCTGGACCTGCAGGAGCGACACCGTGCATTCGAATAGATGTCGTCGAATTCGTCCACGCCCGTGCCCCGGGTCCGATAGAGGCCGGAGAAGAACGGGCCCCGGCAGCGCCGGTTGTCGGTCCTGCAGATGACTGAAGTGGCAGTCGTCATGCGTCCAGTCGACCGCCGCGCAGGACTCGGGCTCCGGGGAGTGCGGGTCGAGGCGTAGCTCGCTGCGGGCGCGCTGCCGTTCCCGGGGCCGCCATGGCGCTCCCGAAGCGCGGTCTCGATAGCCCGCAGCGCGCTGTCGGAGAAGTCCGGAACGTCGGAGTGCATGGTGGTTCAGCCAGGTCGTCGAGCGCGGTTTGACCGGCCGGGCCGGCGGATCCGCATGAAAAATGGTCACAGGATAGCGCAAAAGTCGATTTTTTTCATACGCTTCGTTGACTTGTCCCGGGGAGAAGGGGTAGCTTAATCGCACACACCACTCAGGGCCATGCAAAAAATTGTATAAGCCCATGCAAAATACTTAAGATGTTGAGAGGATTTATAATTCCAACAACCAGGGGAGTCTGAGTCCGCCATGAGAATCGTACTTCTGGGAGCGCCCGGGTCGGGGAAGGGGACGCAGGGCAAACGGCTGGTGGAGCATTACGGCGTCCCGCAGATTTCAACCGGCGACCTGCTGCGGGCGGCGGTTGCCGCGGAAACCCCCCTTGGCCGCGCCGCCAAGGCGGCGATGGAGGCGGGCCAACTGGTCTCGGACGACATCGTGCTGGGCATGATCCGCGAGCGTCTGGGCGAGCCGGACGCGCGCAACGGATTCATTCTGGACGGTTTTCCCCGCAACATCCCCCAGGCCGAGGCGTTGGACCGGACTCTGGCGGAGGTGGGCCAGCCCCTGGAGCTGGCCCTGCTGATCGACGTGGATTTCGACGTGCTCATGCAGCGCCTGACCGGGAGGCGCACCTGCGAATCCTGCGGCCAGGTGTACAACGTCTACACCTCGCCCCCCAAGCTCGACGGGCGCTGCGACCGCTGCGGCGGCAACCTGCGCCACCGGGCCGACGACAACGAGGAGACCATCAGCAACCGGCTGCGGGTCTATGAGAGCCAGACCGCGCCGCTGATCGATTACTACCGGCGCCAGGGCAAGCTGCGGACCGTCCAGGGGGTGGGCGAGATCGAGGACATCTTCAAGGGGGTGCGCAAGGTGGTGGATGCCGTGGAGCAGGCCCCGGCGCCCGCCCCGGCTCAGGAGGCCCCCGCACCGGCACCGGCGGCGACCCGCGCCCGGGCGCCGGCCCGGCCGCGCAAGCCGGCGGCCACCCCCGCCAGGGCGGCGCGCACCCCGGCGCGGCCAACCGCTCCCGCCAAAGCCGCAGCCGGCAAAGCCTCCGGTGATGAGGCGGAAGCCGGGAAAGCCGCCCCCAGGAAGAAGGTGACGGGCAAGAAGCCGGCTGCGAAGAAGACAACCACC
>DATFLG010000161.1:0-2007 GCA_035267985.1 Gammaproteobacteria bacterium
CTGGCGCGGGACCAGGACATGATGACCAAACAGTTCTGCGACAGCGAGTCCACCGCGCAGTGGCTCGACTGGGACGATCTGGCAGGGCTCGACCCGGAGGCGCGCCTGTCGCAGCTGTGCCGCTGGGTCGTGGATGCGGACAGGGCGGGCCAGCGCTACGGACTGCGCATCCCCGGCCAGATGCTGGAGACGGACGCCGGCCCGCCGCATCTGGCCCAATGCCTGCAAGCACTGGCCCTCTATGGTGTCAAACGTGGTTAAACTGGAGCGCGCGCAGCAGGTCATCCCCGACCGAAGCATCATCGCCATCCTGGCGGCGTCGGCCGTCGTGACGGCGCCGCTGAGCCTGCACATCCAACCTTGGATCAGCGGCGCGTTCGTCCTGTGCTGCGCGTGGCGGTGGCTGCTCAGCGCGCGCCAGCGCCCGCTGCCCTCGGCGACGGTGCGCCTGACCCTCGCCCTGGCGGGCCTGGCGGTGATGTTCGCCACCCACGGGACGATACTGGGGCGTGACGCGGGGGTGTCATTCCTGATATTGATGATAAGCCTTAAACTCCTGGAGCTGCGCTCCCTGCGCGACGCCCACATCCTGATCATCCTCGATTACTTCACGATCCTGACCGGCTTTCTCTATTCCCAGAGTATCTATAGCGCCGCCTATATGGCGGTGGGCGTGCTGGCGGTAACCGCGGTGCTGAACAATCTCAACTATGAGACGCACCAACAGTCCATGGCCTGGCACCTGCGGGTCGCGGCGAACCTGGGCCTGCAGGCCCTGCCCCTGATGCTGGTGATGTTCTTCCTGTTCCCGCGTTTCGCCGGGCCCCTGTGGAGCGCCCCGGGCGGCCACGGCGGGGGCAGCACGGGCCTGAGCCCCGACATGGCCCCTGGGCGCATCAGTCAGCTGAGCCAGTCCGACGCTGTCGCCTTTCGGGTGTCATTCGACGGGCCGGTGCCGGCACAGAAGAAGCTCTACTGGCGGGGCCCCGTGCTCTGGCATACCGACGGCATGCACTGGACGGCCGGCGAGCGCCCCGGCTTCGTGGCGGGCCGCAGCCTGCGCTACCGTGCCCGCGGCGCCCCCGTGCGCTACGCCGTAACCCTGGAGCCCGACCGGCAGAACTGGCTATTCGCCCTGGACCTGCCGGCCAGCGTGCCGCCCATCGGGCGGCTGACCTCGGACTATGAGCTGCTGTCCAAGCGGCCGGTGACCGAGAGGATTCACTACCCCGTATCGTCCTACCTGAATTACAATACGCAAGGCCTGTCCCCCGATGAACGCCTGCGGGCCCTGCAGCTGCCACCCCGCGGCAACCCCCGCAGCCGGGCACTGGCCCGGCACTGGCGGGCAACGCTGCCCGACGATACCGCGATCGTGAACCGCGCCCTGCGGTATTTTCATAACCAGCCTTTCGTCTATACCATGACGCCGCCAACCCTGCACGGGGACCAGGTGGACGGGTTTCTGTTCGGCACCCGGCGCGGCTTTTGCGAGCACTATTCCTCGAGCTTCACCTGGCTCATGCGCGCCGCGGGCATCCCTGCGCGGGTGGTCACCGGCTATCAGGGCGGGCAGCTCAACCCCATGGGGGACTATCTGATCGTGCGCCAGAGCGACGCCCACGCCTGGTCCGAGGTATGGCTGCAGGATCGGGGCTGGGTACGCATTGACCCCACGGCGGCGGTGGCCCCGGAGCGCATCGAGCTGGGGCTGGACCCGATCTCGCAACCGGACGGCGCACCGGTCCTGTTCGAAGGGGCCGCCCCGCAGTTCGTGACCCGGGCGTGGCAGGCCATGGGTTTGGGCTGGGATGCGCTCAATTACAACTGGAACCAGTGGGTACTGGGTTACGGGCGGCAAAAGCAGCTGCAGCTGCTGTCGCGGATGGGCGTACCGTTCAGCTCGGTGCGGGCCATCGCCCTGGGCTTGGTGGCGTCCCTGGGCGTGCTGTTCTGCCTGCTGGCCCTGTACGTCCTGCACCAGGGTCAGCGCCACACGGACCGCCT
>DATFLG010000162.1:0-2401 GCA_035267985.1 Gammaproteobacteria bacterium
CGAGGCCAACGGCTTCGACTTCATCATCACCGGCGAGGTCATCGGCCAGCGGCCCAAGTCCCAGCGCCGGGACACCATGCCGGTGGTGGCCCGCGAATCGGGCGCCGACGACCGCCTGCTGCGACCCCTGTGCGCCCACAACCTGCCCCCGACCCTGCCCGAGCGCGAAGGCTGGGTGGACCGGGCGGCCCTGCACGGCTTCAGCGGCCGTTCCCGCAAGCCCCAGATGGCCCTGGCCGAGCACTATGGATTCCAGGACTACGCCCAGCCCGCCGGCGGCTGCTGCTTTCTCACCAACGAGCAGTACTCGGTGAAGCTGGCCGACCTGTGGCGCAACCGCGGCACCAAATACTACGAGCTGGACGACATCATGCTGCTCAAGGTGGGCCGGCACCTGCGCCCGCGTGCCAATTTCAAGCTCATCGTCGGCCGCGAGGAAGGGGAGAATCGGTTCCTGGAGGGTTACCGCAAGCGCTTCACCCATCTGCGCACCCTCAGCCACGGCGGCCCCCTGGTGCTGCTGGACGGCACGGCGGATGGTGAGGACCTGGAACTGGCCGCCCGTCTGACCGCCCGCTTCAGCCAGGGCCGCAATGCCGACCAGGTGACCGTGGAGGTTACCGGCACCGACGGCCACACCCAGGTGCTGGCCGTCCCTCCGATGGCCCCCGAGGCGGTGCGCCGGGAATGGTACCTGTGAGCTTGCACACGCTGGATGCGCGCCATCTGCTGTGCCCGCTGCCGGTGATCCGGGTCCAGGACCGGGTTCGGGGGCTGGCGCCCGGGGACACTCTGGAAGTGGTGTGCACGGACCCGGGCGCCACCGAGGATATCCCGGCCTGGTGCCGCATCAACGGCCATCGGGTGCTCGACAGCGCTAGCCGCGACGGGGAGATCTTCATTACCATACGGGTCGCCGGCGCCTGATCCACGCCGACCGCAAGAGGGCGCCGGCTGTGGCGCCGGCCTCGGGGGGGATGGCCGCCACGTCCGCAACCACCATGGACCTGACCGCTTCGAACAATCTGCCGGGCGTCGCTGACGCCCGCTACCGGACCACACGCCGGGTCACGGTGGTGGGCGCGGTGGCGAACCTGCTCCTGGCCGCGGTGAAGATCGCCGTGGGGGTGGTGGGTCAGTCCCAGGCGCTGGTGGCCGACGGGGTGCATTCCCTCTCGGATCTCGCCAGCGACGCCATGGTGATGTTCGCGGCCAAGCACGCCAGCCGGGACGCCGACGAGGACCACCCCTACGGGCATGGGCGCATCGAGACGGTAGCTACCGTGGCCCTGGGAGCCTTTCTGATCCTGGTTGGCATCGGTCTGGGCTACGACGCCGGCGACCGCCTGTTTCACCCCCAGGCGCTGCTGCGCCCCACGGTCTATACGCTGGTGGTGGCGGCCCTGTCGGTGGTGTTCAAGGAGGCGCTGTATCACTACACGGTGCGCGCGGCGCGCCGGGTGCGCTCCGAGCTGCTGCGGGCCAATGCCTGGCACCATCGCTCCGACGCCATCTCCTCGGTGATCGTGGTGGTGGGCGTGGCCGGCACCCTGGCGGGCCTGCCCTATCTGGACGCCCTGGCCGCCGTGGGGGTGGCCCTGATGATCGCCAAGATCGGCTGGGATCTGAGCTGGCGCAGCCTGCGGGAGCTGGTGGACACCGCCCTGGAGGCCGACCGGGTGGCCCTGATCCGCCGGACCATCATGGGGGTGGATGGCGTCCGCGCCCTGCATATGCTGCGCACCCGCCGCAGCGCCGGTGCCGCCCTGGTGGACGTGCATATCATCGTGGACGCGACCCTCAGCGTCTCGGAAGGCCACCAGATCGGGGAAAAGGTCCGCGCCCGACTGCTGGCGGAGATCGACGAAGTCAGCGACGTCACGGTGCATATCGATCCGGAGGATGACGAGGAGGCTTCCCCCAGCAACCACCTGCCTCTGCGCGAGGAGATGCTGGCCCGCATCCGGGACCGGTGGTCGGGCATTGCGGCGGCGCAGCAGGTGGAGAACGTGACTCTCCATTACCTGGACGGGCGGGTCCACGCCGAAGTGGTTCTGCCCCTGGACGTGGCCGACGGTCCGGGGCAGGCGCGGGCCCTGTCGGCACGCCTGGCCCGGGCGGCCCGGCAGCTTGAGGAGATCGGGGACGTTCAGGTCTATTTTCATTAACGCACCATTTTGATGCGTCTGGCAAGCGGTGCGCCCTGTTTTGGTGCATTTCCGCCGGTTCTGGCCCGCATCGGACGAAAAGGTTTGTTTCAATACAATGGCTTAGCCCGTGGCATACTTCGTGCACTATCGGGGCACCTGGTAATGAGGCTGCGTTGTTGCGGGGCAGCCGACTGACATTCTCATTCCGACTCTGGAGGAGCGTACATGTCCGCAAAGGTTATAAAGATGAT
>DATFLG010000163.1:0-2466 GCA_035267985.1 Gammaproteobacteria bacterium
TCGGCGTCCGCGCCGGGCGAGACGATGTTGAACTTGGGGTCGAAGACGTCGATGCCGTTCACCACCCGGTACAGGCCCGGCATGGTGAAGGAGGAATAGCTTTCGTACTGGCCCAGGGAGTCGCGCTGTCCCGCGATCTCCTGGTAGGTGCTGGTGATGATGAAGTCCGCGGCGTTCATGGATACCAGGTCCGCGGTGAACTGGGCGCCGAAATGGTACTCCGGGTCGTTGTCCTGCCAGTAGAGGTCTGAATAGAGGTATTTGGTCTTTTCCAGCGCATGGGCGATGTTGCACTGGGTCACATGCAGGCTCTGGGACAGCAGCGTCGCCACCAGGCTGCCGTCCGAATAGTTGCCGATGATCAGGTCCGGGCGCGTGCCCAGCTCGGCCACGATCTCCTTCTGGGCCTCGGCGGCGAAATCCTCCAGGTATGGCCACACCTCGAAGCGCGATATCCATTGGGGCACCACCTCGCCGGCGGGGCCGCGGAAGGGCACGCGCAGGATGCGTGCGTTGCGGGTGCCGGTAATGGGCTCCAGGCGCTGATCGCAGGTGGTGCCCTGGGCTTCGGGAATGAGCCGCGACACCACGAGGATCTCAGGTTCGATGTCCAGCCCCTGCTCGGAGATGCGGCGGCGCATCTCTTTTTCCAGCGCCCGGACCTGGTCGAGGATGTACACCACCTGGCCGCCCGTGTCCGGGCGCCCCAGCACGTTGGCCTGACCGAAAAACCCGTGGGGGGAGATGATGCACAGGCTGAATATCATCGGGATGCGTCCGAGGAAACGCTCCACGTTGTGGGGGTCGGGCGCCTCGAGAATATCCGAGAGCAGCTGCAGGGTGTCGCGCATGCGCGCGGCCGTACGGCCCCAGCCCGGCTCGAACCCCAGAGCCTGCAGAGTATGGCCCACATCACGCCACTCGGCGTCCTGGGGCTGCGTTGCCAGGTGATCCTCGGCGCGGCGCAGGGCGCGGCGCAGGCCCGCAACGTCGGTGATGCGGTCGTTGAGCATGAGCTGAACGCCGCCGCTGTGGTGCACGCTCAGGAAGTCGAGAATGCTGCGATCCCCCTTGCCCAGCTGCTGGAACAGCTCGCTGGACAGGCGGCGGTTGAGAAACTCCACGCCGCGGCCGATGGAACGGGACTCGCGCAGCTTCGGAAACTCGCGATTGAAGGGCCCCAGGTCCACCTCCAGGGTCCACTCCCCGTCGGGACGGCCGCCCACCTGGCGTTCCTTGAAGGCCAGGAACTCGCTCACGCTCACTTCTTGCTGTTCCATAGCCTCCACGTGAAAGCGCAGGAAGTTCCAGCGGGCGATGCTGGGACGCACCGCCAGATAGATCCACGGCGCCTCCAGCACCGCTTCCTGGGCCACCGAGATGGTGTGCGCCAGGGCGGAGTCGCAGATCCCGGAACTCTCCACATCGGCGCAGAATCTCTGGAACTCGTCCCAGAGGTCCGTATGCAGCAGAAAAGGCCGTCCCAGGCTCAGGTAGTGACGCAGGAGCAGGTAGACTTCTTCGCGGTGTTCACGCAGAAATTCCGGCAACGTCTCCATCATGCTCGAGTCCTTCTTCCTCCGGAATGCGAATGGCGCCGAAGAAATCATAATAGTCCACTCCTTCCATGATGCCCCAGGCGTATTCGGCCTGGGCGAAATAAATGCGCGGCCGGCCCCGCAGCCGGCCCAGCTCGGAGCTGTAATTGCCCACCACTACGCCGAGGGTATTGCCGCGCAGGACTGCTTCGTCGTTGCCGGAGTAGCCGGCCACCAGGAACCGCTCGGGGGTCAGCCCCCAGCGCATCCCCAGGTGACGCAGGGCCAGTCCCTTGGAGGCGCGGCTCGGAAGCACGTCCAGAAACATGCCGCGCGACTGGATCACCGTGGCATGCAGGTCCTTCAGGCGCAAGTGGCGGATGATGTCCCGCACCCGGGGCGCCTTTTTCTCGTCCATAAAGTAGCTGATCTTGAACGCGTGCTGCTCGGCCTTGGGCTGGAGCTTGAGGCCGGGCATGACCCGCAGGGCCTCATGCAGGGCGTTGCGGTCCCACCGATAGGCGAT
Organism: Gammaproteobacteria bacterium; assembly: GCA_035267985.1. Lineage (GTDB taxonomy): Bacteria > Pseudomonadota > Gammaproteobacteria > DATFLG01 > DATFLG01 > DATFLG01. The sequence goes on from DATFLG010000163.1 coordinate 2,065, forward strand.
ATGGCCGGCCCAGGCCTGGTCGCGGACCATGCGATGGCCATAGTGGATCTCGGCACCCACCGAGGTGACCAGCAGGTCCGGGGTCGGCACCTTCCAGTCCCGCAGCAGCTTGAGGGCGCTGTCCAGCGAACGCCCGGTGGCCACCCCCAGTCCCACATGGCCGTCGGCGGCCTTCAGGGACGCGAGCAGGCGGTGCAGCGCGTCGGGATCCCCCAGCAGGGTGTTGTCCAGCTCGCAGACCACAATGCGGTCCACCGTGGGCAGCCGGCTCTTCGCCCGCAGGCGGCGGTGGCGGTGGCGCTTGCCCCAGGCCTTGTGCAGGGCGCGCATGTACTTCTGCACATGGCTGTGCCAGGAGTAGTGTCGGTGGGCGCCGTTCACACCGTTGCGGGCCCACTGACG
>DATFLG010000164.1:0-6761 GCA_035267985.1 Gammaproteobacteria bacterium
CGCTCCTTTACAAATGGGTCGCTGTGAGTTCGGGCCTGGGCGCTCGCACACCCGGCCATTGGGCCGGTCGACGTTCCGCGGATTCCATGGTCGCCGCCCAGCCGTTGACTGGACTGTCTACCATAAAGACTCGCATCTGAAACTCCAAACAGTTTTCTCTTTAGGGTCTATAAAAACGTCTTATTCTTCGTCAGGCTTAACCAATAAGGTGCAACGGTTTGATTATAAAAATGATCGTGACCCGCCACTCTATTAGAATATTATAATGTTTTATCTTGTTTTCAGTTTTCCTAATTGGTCATAACACCCTGCTGTCAGGTACATTCTCACTCCTATTTCACCCGCCACCCCCGCGAGACCCATGCGCAATCCCAAGCCCCTGTACGATCCACTCTCCAAGGACGTCGACGACAGCGCCCGCGTCGAGGTCAAGAACACTACCTGCTACATGTGCGCCTGCCGGTGCGGCATCCGGGTGACCCTGCGCGATGGCGAGATCCGCTACATCCAGGGCAACCCCGATCACCCCCTCAACAGGGGGGTGATCTGCGCCAAGGGCGCCTCGGGGATCATGAAGCAGTACTCCCCGGCGCGGCTGACCAGGCCGCTGCGGCGCAAACCCGGCGCCGCCCGGGGGGACAACGCCTTCGAGGAGATTTCCTGGGACGAGGCGTTCGCCGTGATGGAGGAGCGCCTGGCGCATATCCGCTCCACCGACCCGCGCCGGTTCGCCCTGTTCACCGGACGGGATCAGATGCAGGCCCTGACCGGCCTGTTCGCCAAGCAGTTCGGGACCCCGAACTACGCGGCCCACGGCGGCTTCTGCTCGGTCAACATGGCGGCGGGCATGATCTACACCATTGGGGGCTCGTTCTGGGAGTTCGGGGGGCCCGATCTGGAGCGGGCCAAGCTGTTCATCATGGTCGGCACGGCCGAGGACCATCACTCCAATCCCCTGAAGATGGCCCTGTCCCAGTTCAAGCGCCAGGGGGGCAAGTTCATCTCCATCAACCCCGTGCGCACCGGCTACTCGGCGGTGGCGGACGAATGGGTGCCCATCAAGCCGGGCACCGACGGCGCCCTGTTCCTGGCGCTGATCCACGAAATCATTCACCAGGGGCTCTACGACCGGGACTTTCTGGTTCAGTACACCAACGCAGCCCAGCTGGTGAACATGGACGAGGCCGGCGACGACTTCGGGCTGCTGGCCCGGGGCCGGGAAGCGGCCGAAGAAGGCTGCTTCGACCCCCAGGACCAGCTGTGGTGGGACCGGGCCACCGACCGGGCGGTGCGCACCCATGCCGAGGGAGCCGACCCCTACCTGCTGGGTGAGTTCGCCCTGGCGGACGGCACTCCCGTGAAACCCGCCTTTCAGCTGCTGGTGGACCGGGTGAACGACTACACCCCGGAATGGGCAGCCCGGATCACCGGGGTGCCCGTGGAGACCATCCGCCGGCTGGCCCATGAGATGGGGGTCACGGCCCGGGACCAGAAAATCGAGCTGCCCATCCCCTGGACCGACACCTGGGGCCGGGAGCACGAATCGGTCACCGGCAACCCGGTGGCCTTTCACGCCATGCGGGGGCTGGCGGCCCACTCCAACGGTTTTCAGAGCATCCGCGCCCTGTCCATCCTGATGACGGTGCTGGGCACCATCGACCGGCCCGGCGGATTCCGCCACAAGGCGCCTTTCCCGCGCCCCATCCCCCCCTGCGCCAAGACCCCCAAGGGGCCCGAGGCGGTCAAGCCCGAGACCCCCCTTGGGGGCATGCCCCTGGGCTGGCCCGCCGACCCGGACGACCTGTTCGTGGACCAGCGGGGCGAGCCGGTGCGCATCGACAAGGCCTTCTCCTGGGAGTATCCCCTGTCGGTGCACGGGCTGATGCACAACGTGATCACCAACGCCTGGCGCCAGGATCCGTACCCCATCGACACCCTGCTCATCTTCATGGCCAACATGGCCTGGAACTCGACCATGAACACGGCCGAGGTCCGCACCATGCTCAACGACAAGGACGAGAACGGCGAGTACAAGATCCCGTTCCTCATCGTGTGCGACGCCTTCCAGTCCGAGATGGTGGCCTACGCCGATCTGGTGCTGCCTGACACCACGTACCTGGAACGCCACGACGTGATGTCCATGCTGGACCGGCCGATCTCCGAGTTCGACGGGCCGGTGGACTCGGTGCGCATCCCGGTGGTCCCGCCCACGGGCGAGTGCAAACCCTTCCAGGAGGTGCTGATCGAGATGGGCTCCCGGCTGAGGCTGCCGGCCTTCGTGGACAAGGCCGGGGCCCGCAAGTACCGGGACTACCCGGACTTCATCACCAACTACGAGACCGAGCCCGGTTCGGGCATCGGTTTTCTGGCCGGCTGGCGCGGCAAGGGCGGCGAAAAGTTCATGAAGGGCGAGCCCAATCCCAAGCAGTGGGAGATGTATGAGAAGAACAACTGCGTTTTCCACTACGAGCTGCCCCGCTCCTACCAATACATGCGCAACTGGAACCAGGGTTACCTGGAGTGGGCCCAGCGCCATCGTCTGACGCGCTACGCCGAGCCCATCAACATCCACATCTATTCAGAGGTGCTGCAGAAATTCCGCCTGGCGGCGCAGGGGCGGCGTCCGGGCAAACAGCCGCCCCAGCACCTGCGCCAGCGCATCGAGACCTACTTCGATCCGCTGCCGTTCTACTACGAGCCCCTGGAGGCCCAGCTCTCGGACCTGCGCAAATACCCGCTCAACGCGATTACCCAGCGGCCCATGGCCATGTACCACTCCTGGGACTCCCAGAACGCCTGGCTGCGCCAGATTCACGCTTACAATTACCTGTACGTGAATCCGAGGCTCGGCCAACAGCAGGGTTTCGGCGACGGAGACTGGGTATGGGTGGAATCCCAGTGGGGCAAGGTGCGGTGCATGTGCCGATTCTCGGAGGCGGTGGAGCCCGGCACCGTGTGGACCTGGAACGCCATCGGCAAGGCGCCCGGAGCCTGGAACCTGGACGAGCGCGCCAACGAGGCCCGCAAGGGCTTTCTGCTGAACCACGTCATCAGCGAGGAGCTCCCGCCCGGCCCCGACGGCGACCATCTGTCCAACTCCGACCCGGTCACCGGCCAGGCGGGTTGGTACGACGTGCGGGTGCGGGTGTACCCGGCGGGGCGGGAGGAAGAGAAGGTCACATGGCCGACGTTCAACACGGTCCGCCCCGTGCCGGGAGAGGCGCCGCGGCCGCGCTGGCTGCGTTACTTCGCCGGCGGGCGCAAACGCTGAGCCGGCAGCGGCTCATACGCCCCGGCGGTCTCGGCCGCCGGGGTACGGCATTTTTCAGCTATCAGGCCGGATCAGACACATGACACAGCTTGCTCTCGTTATCGATCTCAACGTCTGCGTGGGCTGCCATGCCTGCGTGACCAGCTGCAAGGAGTGGAACACCTCCGGCACGGCCGGCTACCTCACCGATGAGCGGCCCTACGGGGAAGACCCCACCGGCACCTTCTTCAACCGGGTGCAGACCTTCGAGGTGGGCGAGTTTCCACATACGGAAACCGTGCATTTTCCCAAGAGCTGCCTGCACTGCGAGGATCCGCCGTGCGTACCCGTGTGTCCCACCGGGGCGAGCTACAAGCGCCCTCAGGACGGTATCGTGCTGGTGGACTACGACAAGTGCATCGGCTGCAAATACTGCTCCTGGGCCTGCCCCTACGGCATGCGCGAAGTGGACGAGCACCAGAAGGTGATGAAGAAGTGCACCCTGTGCGTGGACCGCATCTATGACGAGAGCCTGCCGCCCGCCGAGCGCAAGCCGGCCTGCGTGATGGCCTGCCCCACCAGCGCCCGTCTGTTCGGGGACGTGCACGACCCCGACTCGGAAGTCTCCGTGGCCATCCGCGAGCGCGGCGGCTACGGCCTGATGCCCGAGTGGGGCACCAAGCCGGCCAATCACTACCTGCCCAGGCAGAAGACCCGGATCACAGTCCACGAGGACGAGCTGGTGAGAGCCGACAATCCGCTGAAGAAGGAGCGCCGCCAGCCACGCCCGGATCTGAGCGAGCCCTCCCTGGACGACGTGACCAGCTGGTAGGCGCCGGCGCCCGCGACGAACATCACAGGAGCCAACGATGCACCCCGCTTTTTCGGTGATCTTTCTCACCACTCTTTCCGGCGTGGGCCAGGGGCTGTTCCTCGCCCTGTTCACCGGCCAGGTCTACTCGACGGTCAACGTTCTGCCTCCCCAGGACCCGGTGCGGTTCTATGCCCTGGGCAGCCTGCTGGCGCTGCTGTTCCTGGGGGCCGCGCTGGTCGCCTCCTTCTTTCACCTGGGACGCCCTGAACGGGGCTGGCGGGCCGCAGCCCAGTGGCGCACCTCCTGGCTGTCCCGGGAGGTCATCGTCCTGCCGGCCTTCATGGGGTCGGTCTTCGTCTACGGGGCCATCTATTATCTGGGCCTGAACGTACCCCTGGTCACCGTCGGCGGCGGCGTGGTGATCAGCCTGGGCCTGGTGGTGGGCATCGTCGCGGCCGCGCTGTGCGTGGCGCTGTTCGTGTGCACCGGAATGATCTACGCCTGCATCAAGTTCTTCCAGGAGTGGGCCAGCCCGCTCACGGTGATCAACTATTTTCTGCTGGGCACCGCGTCTGGCTTCACCCTGGCCACGGCGTTTTCCATCCACACCGCACCGGCGCTGGTGGAATTCTACGGGGCCTGGGCGGTCATCCTCACGGTCGCCGCCCTGGGCTCGCGGACGGCTTCGCTGATCCGCAACGCCCGCATCGAGTACAAATCCACGGTTCAGACCGCCATCGGGGTGCGCCACTCCCGGGTGGTCCAGAAGAGCCAGGGGTTCATGGGGGGCTCGTTCAACACCCGGGAGTTCTTCCACCACAAATCGGAGGGCTTCGTGAGCCTGGTCAAATGGAGCTTTCTGATCCTGGTCTTTCCCCTGCCCATCGCCCTGCTGGGAATGGGCCTGGCCAGCGGCGACGCGCCCCTGCTGGCGGGAGCCTTCATGGTGCAGTATCTGGGCCTGATCGCCGAACGCTGGTTCTTCTTCGCCCAGGCCAACCATCCCCAGAACCTGTACTACCAGACGACCTGACGGGGCCGGCTTGACCCGGATCAAGCCCAAACCCCACGGGCCGGGCTATTGTCGGTGTTGTCCACGCCACCCATAATGCGGCTATGATCAGAACCCTTCCCGAGATTGCCGGGGCGCCGCGTTGCCGGCCCCAAGCCAGCGCCGCCCGAGGCGCACGCTGGCGTCACGGCCGCGTGGGATGATGAGATGGGCCCCATGCGATTGATCGACCGCTTCGGCAGGACCATCGAATACGTCCGACTGTCCGTCACGGACCGCTGCGACCTTCGGTGCTTCTACTGCATGCCCAAAGGCTTCCGGGACTTCCAGGAGCCCGATCACTGGCTGACCTTCGACGAGATCGAGCGGGTGATGGGCGCATTCGCCCGCCTGGGCGTTCGCCGGGTGCGGCTCACCGGAGGCGAGCCCCTGGTGCGCAAGGGCCTGCCGGATCTGGCCCGCCGCCTGGCCGCTCTGCCGGGCGTCGAGGACCTGTCCCTGAGCACCAACTGCACGCGCATGGCGCGCCATGCCACGGACCTGCATGCCGCGGGCATATCCCGCATCAACGTCAGCCTGGACTCCCTGCGGCCCGAGCGCTTCCGGCAGATCACGGGCGGCCGCCTGGACAAAGTGATGGACGGCCTGATGGCCGCCTCCGCCGCCGGCTTTGCGCCCATCAAGATCAACATGGTGGTCATGGGGGGCGTGAACGACGACGAAGTCGGCGACATGGTGGAATTCTGCATCGAGCACGGGTTCACGCTGCGCTTCATCGAGACCATGCCCATGGGCGACACCGGCCGCTCGGCCAGCGACCATTACCTGGACCTGCGGGAAGTGCGCCGGCGCCTGGAGAGGCGATTCGACCTGGTACCCGGCGTGATGCCCGGCGGTGGACCGGCCCGCTACGTTCAAGTGGCCGGCACGGACCTGCGCATCGGTTTCATCACCCCCATTTCCCAGCACTTCTGCGAGACCTGCAACCGCGTCCGCCTGGCCGCCGACGGCACCCTCTACATGTGCCTGGGCCAGGAGCACAACCTGGCTCTCCGGCCCCTGTTGCGCGGGGGTGCCGACGACGCCGAGCTGGAGCAGGCCATCCGCCGGGCCATCGACCTCAAGCCCGAGCGCCACGAGTTCCGGGAAAAGCCCGGGCAGGTGGTGCGGTTCATGTCCATGACCGGTGGATGATCAGCGCACCGATCGCCGGAACATGATCATTCCGGGAGCCCAAAAGCGCCACGGAAAGCACGGAAGACACGGAAAAGAATCGTAGCAAGAAACCCTCAGGCCGCCGGCAGACAAATGGAACCCCGGAACGGTCGCTTTTATTTTCGTCCGTGTTCTCCGTTTAGTCCGTGGCGCCTTGCACTGATCCTTTCCGTGGGTTCCGTGGCTCTCCCGCTTTTTATTCAGCCTTCGCCGGCGCAATGGCCTGCCGTTGCTGCGCCCTGCGTCTGCTGGCCCGCTTTGACTTTTTTGGTCCGTGCTTTCCGTGCAGTCCGTGGCGCTTTTGATTTCTTCCGTTCCGTGGGTTCCGTGGCTCTTATGGGCTTTTCAGGCCAGGAACATGCGGATGCCCAGCACCAGCAGGAACGCGGCGAACAATCGCTTGAGCAGCAGCGGCGGGATGCGGTGAGCCAGGGCGGCGCCGGCGGGGGCGAACAGGGTGCTGGCCACGA
>DATFLG010000165.1:0-18927 GCA_035267985.1 Gammaproteobacteria bacterium
CCGTCGGGCCTCGGCCAAGGACACCCTTGCGGCTGCGCAGGGCGCACCGGCGCTGGTACAACCCGGCGCGCCCATAGACTGTGAGACGCTCGTTTCCGACCCTGAGCGGTCTCACGACGACGACGCTACGACAATCTGCTATCCGGCAGACAAAAGACATTCACGTTCTGCTTGCGCCGCGGCTTGCCCTGGAGCGCAGCCGAAGGGTACGCCGTCAGCCTCAAAGCGGTTGTTAGGCCTTGTACGGACCGAGATTACCTGAGAATGCCCACGTATCCTCATACTGATTCCATTTCCCCTTGACACGGCAGCGTATCTTTTGAGCGGTTTGAATGATCTCGTCGAACTCAATGCCAGCTGAGTCATTGCTTACGTATTGCCGATAGACGAGGCTGAGGTTGGAGGCAATGAAGGCTCCCTGCTCAGTTCGCTTCGCTACACCTTCTATGCTGAAGTCACCCCATTCGTCAGATCCAGAAAGCATGAATCCGAGTTCATCGTCTCTCACGATGAACCGATCCGCATCGAGAACGAAGTCCCCATCTTCGACGTCCAACTTTCCAGAATACGCATGCATCTGTTCTCTCCATTTCTGGCCTAACGTCTTAGGTGTTCATTTTCATTAATGAATGACCCACAGTTTCCCTCTTGGGCTGACCCGACTCCGCGTCGGCCAAGCGCCGACAATTAGCGATTAGCCGTTATCCGGCCGGGTCAATGTTCGCCACAAATTTTCCTCATTGTAGGATCATCTTGAACCGGAACCGAACAGCGGACTACAGTGGGCGTCTAGATACGGCCTCTAGCTTTGTTCAGTACCTCATCCAAGACTGGAACGGCTTCCTTTAGCTTGCCCAAGGCGTTTAATAGTGGTGTGAATGCCTCGGCGTAGTCCTCGTTCTCATAGGCAAGCGCCAGCTGATCCTTATCTATATGCACAGGAAGGAACCATACTCCCTTTCCCTCATCGCGGAATTCTAACCGAGCAAGACCATCGGCGGATTCGGGGAGATCCTTCATGCAATTATTCCATGGTGTCTTGCCTCCAAATATCCGATGTTCGACCCGAAATCTGAAGCCGAGCTCCGTGTCACCACACCCGCACAGGTTAGCCACGTCATAGGAATCCGTGCCATCTTGGTTGGCGTTCTCAAACTCGAACCAAGCGAAACAATCTTCTAAGTCCGGTATTCGCCATGATGGAGGCGCGACGCTTGTCGAACCCTCGAGCGAGTTGTACTCACCTTCCCATCCATGCTCGTTAACCCAGGCGGCGATCGTTTCGTCGAGGTAGCGAAATATGTCGACCTCGATCTTCTCCATCAACATAGCCGCCTCATTGAACATCTCCATGTCCTTCAGAATTAGCGTGCCAGCCCCGCCAACATCACTCATGGCTATCTCCTGGTGATTTCAGAAGCATCTAATATGTCTACAAAACTTGGTCACAAGGAAATCGACAAAGTCTGCATTTTCTGAACCAACGCCCCTTTGATCAGCGCGTCTTTCCCTAAGAGCTTGAGTTAAAGCAAATGCGCATTGCTTCCAGGAAAGTCGTAGAACATGCTCTGGCCATTCTAGGGTAGATGCCGACGCCCGCCCCGTGGGGGTCAGGTAGGCCACAGCCCATGGACGACCGTGTGATTTAGCATGGCTAATTCTGCAATACCGATTCAGCTGACCCGAGCCCTCCGGCGCATCGATCTTTACCTCGATGATTAGCAGAAACTTGGTGTCTTCAATTTCGATGTCGACCCGATTTTTCTCGTCGCCGTCGGGACAACTCTCGGTCCGAACGGCGCAGGACCGGGACGGCACCGTAGGAAATCCAAGCGGCAACGTAGCGCGTATTTGGCGGAGAAGTTGACGCAACACTTTGTCACCAAGGCCGTGCGTGCCTCGAATGTTCAACAGCCAGGCGAACACACCGGCATTACGCACTTCATGTCGACGCAGAGAGGCCACAGCCCAAGGGTCGCAAAAATGGCCGGATTCCTTAACGACTCGGATTGGCTCCGCCAAATCTTCTAGGAATTGTTTTAAGGCAACAGTATCAAGATCTTTTCCAACGGCATGATTGACAACTTTGTCTTGTCTGGGGGGAAGAAGGTCTTTGAGCACCTCAAAAAAGAGGCTAAGCTTATCCTTCAACGCGATATCCGTAGATCCCTTCAGCCATGCCTCGAAAAAATCGGGCAGTTGATTTGCTAATAGTTCGTGTCTCATTCTAATAATTTATCCATGTTCCAGCACAGCCAATCCGGCGATTATCAGACGCCCGTAGATAACACAAAGCTGCCATGGCCGCGTTTGCGCTTAGCATCGTTCAGAGCAGCTAAGACCAAGGCATGTTCGACGTCATCGTCTTCTAGCCATGTACTCAGATCGACTCCTACGTCGTGCAGGAAATTGTCTATCGAGAGGTCGGCGCCTGCGATGCGCCCGTAGAACACTCCCGAAATGCTTTCGGGCAGAGCGATGGCATCGGTTGAATCGGACCGGGAGGTAACCCCACAGCATTGTTCCTCGTGCCGCCAGTAGGCTACGCCTTTTCCGGAAAGGACAGAAAGCAGGTCGGCAAAGTCAAGACAGATCATGCTGCGGTAAAGGCTGTTAACAACCCCACATGACAGCCATACACGCGCGAGTGGATCGGTGCTCTGCAACGTTAAGAGGGCCAGTCGTACCGGCATCGCTGCGGATAACGTTGTGTACAGGCTATCTCTGTCCGCATGTGAGCAGCACAGAACTAGGCACAAGCACTCCGCACCGAGGCCAGCCATTGAGCGAAGCATCATAGCCTGATGGGACAGAGCCGCACTGTCGGCCAGAAAGATAGCAAGATTTGGCGTGGGCCAATGCGTTGGCAGATCACCAGCGCAGACATGGAGTTTGGTTGTTACGTCTACGTCGTCTCCCTCGTCCTTGAGCAACAGCCCGAGTACTTGCGAGACGTCACCTTCTGGGGGTAGTGGAAGCAGGGCGGCAGCGATTCGACCTACATCCTCAGTGGCTTCGTGGCCGAAACCTTGAATATAGATAGCGTTAGAGGGTAGCGATGTCTCAACAGAGGAACCTAAATCGATTGGTTTCAGAGATTGCGCCCTCATGCCTCTATTCTACCTAAGCTCGCTATTTTCTACGTGAAATCAACGTCAATTGTTTCGGCTATCGCTCGGTAACTGGCCCCTCTAATGCGGCGCGGGAATGCCCGCTTATGGCCGGTTGCTGCCCCCTTACGCCGCCCGGTGGCGTATGGGTGCGATGGCGCCTAACAGGCAGTCCCGAATCCGCCATCGCATGCTAGGCGGGTACCTCGCAATGTTACCCGTACGTGCACCGTAGCGAGGAACACAGCAGGTCAATCGTTCAAGCAACTCCAGTCATTCCGGTCCGGCTCACTGGCGGTATTTCTATCCCCCGCGAGGCGGGCACCGCATCCTTCAGTCGTCCTCGGCCATCAGCACCGGTACCGTCACTCCGGGGTACCGGATCTTGCCGATGGCCTCGTGCAGCAGCCAGAGCGGAACGTTGCTGCCGTAGTATCGGCCCGTCCGGTCGCTGCTGCTATGCCCCATCAGCGCATCGGCGATCTCTTCGTCGATACGGGCCGCGCGGCAGGCGTCGCGAAAGGTGTGGCGAAAGCTATGGAACACCTTGCGCGGATCGGTAAAGCCCAGCGTCCGGCGCAGATACGTCATGAACGCTTTCGAAAAAGCTGACGAGTGCTTGCCGAACCGGTCGGGTTCCAGAGCCGGGAACACCCGGGTTTTGCCCGCATCGCGCAGGCGCGCCACATAGCGCAGAAAACCCGTCTCGATGACCTTGGGATGCAGCGGCAGCTCACGGCGCGAGTCGTCGTTCTTGAGCCGTTTGCGCTCCCCGTGCGCGCCCGGCATGTCGTCGATGGAAAGACACCAGATGCCGTCGATCCTCTGCACATCCTCGATCAGCAGTTGCGCAAGCTCTTCGACACGACAGCCGTGGTACAGCGCCAGCAGGGGAATCCACGCGCTGGCCTCCCCGACCCGGCGACCAAAGCGCTTGCCGCGCGTGTACACCGGCGAGCCGAAGATCCGCTTGAGGTCGTCCCGGGTGAACGGCTTGCGCCGCCGGCTGGCGCTCTTGGGGATGGGCACGCGCTGGGCCGGGTTGGCGATGAGCCGGCCGTTGTTGATGCCGACGTTGAACAGGGCGCACAGGAAGGCGATCTTCTTGTTGACCGTCTTCGATCGCAAACCGCGGCCGATGAGATCGTCGCGATACCGCACGACGTCCTGTCGGTCGATGGATCGGGCGTCCTTTTTGCCAACGAGGCCTTGGAACCCGTCGACGACGCCACGCACATCGGTCACGGTACGCTGAGGCCGACGCGGGTCGACGCGCCGCCAATCCTCGAACAAGCCGTCGAGGGTCAACATATCCTGCGTGCCGGGCGCGATGGCGGTGGCGGGCGCTTGCGGCGTCCACACGACCTCGCCGGCATCCCGCGCCAGTTGCTGATCATGCACCTCGGTGGCGGTTTGCAGGAAACGATACAGCAGGGCGCGGTAACGACTCTCGTCGCCGCGCAGCTCCACCCGCAGCAGGTGCAGGAAGGTCTGTAACGCCGGTTCGATGCGTTCGAGGCGGCTGTGTCGCAGCGCTTCCCGCAGCGCCTCACGGGTGGCCTCGCGCTCTCCGCTGCGCTCGTCCAGCTCGCCGCTGAACCAGCCCTCCTGCCGGCTGTACTCGTCGCCAGCCAGGACCTGATGGCGCCACAGGGCACAGATCTCCTGGATCAGTGCGTCGTCGATTACCCGGGGCCTCCCGGGCCCCTGACGGGCGGACACCTGCCGGCGCAGGCGCTGGCAGCGCCGGTCGAAGTCCGCTGAGGCCTGGCGGGCCAGGCGCTTGGCCTCCTGGCGGTCCTTGGTTTTGAGGGAGAATTTTTCTTCCCGCTTGCCCAGGTGCCGCTGCAGATCGATCGGCACCTTGGCCCGGAAGTAATAGCAGGAATTTCGTTTAAAAAGATGTGTTTGTTGGCTCATATCTGACATCCGGGTGTACCCCCGTGGTGTACCAGTCAGATATGTGTAGGTACTGAAGGAACAAATTGTTACCGCGCCTTCAGCACTTTAGAGGAATAATGGCGGAGAGGGAGGGATTCGAACCCTCGGTACGTTGCCGTACACACACTTTCCAGGCGTGCTCCTTCGACCGCTCGGACACCTCTCCCGGGTTCGCGCCGGCCCCGGACCCCGGTTGACAGACGGAGATGCCGCGGCGGCGCAAGGTGCGACAGGGTAAACCAGTTAACCCGCCCGCGCAACGCGATGCCCCCGGCACGTGGTATCGGCGGGCCGCGCTGCGTTATAATAAGCGCCCTGCCCGATCGCCAGAATCCGACGGCCGCCAGCATGCCTCCACCCGATTCCACCTCCAACGAGCTGATCGAGCAGCTCAGCCGCAACAGCACCCCTTACCACGACCCCCTGGTCCGGGTGAACTGGGAGGCGCTGAGCCGCGAGCAGTTCTGGCTCCCCGAGGACGCCGTGTCCCTGCGGGGCCTGCCGGCGTATGACGCCCTGCCGGTGGAACGGCGCCGGGCCCTGTCCCAGTACGAGTTCCTGAATTTCATCGAGGGCGGCCTGTGGCTGGAGGGCATCTTCATGCAGCGCATCAGCCTGGCCGCGGGCGGGCCCTGTCACGACCTGGCCTCGGCCGCCTACCGGCTCCATGAGCTGCGCGAGGAAGCCGGTCACAGCCTGATGTTCCTGGAGCTGATGAAGCGGGCGAACATGCCCCTGGCGCGGACCCGCTTCCGCCGCTTCAACCTGGCCAACCTGCTGGGACGCTACGCACCGCCCGAAAGCCCGGGGTTCTGGATGGCCGTGATGGTCGGCGAGGAGGTGCCGGACCGCATGAACCGGTTCGTGCGCAAGCACCGCGAAGAGGTGTGTCCGACCATCTACGACATGGTGACCGCCCATGTCATCGACGAGGCCCGCCACATCGCCCATGCCCGCGGCACCCTGGACCGGCGCCTGGAGCGGGTGTCCCGACTGCGCCTGCGCCTGTGGCAACCGGTGCTGGAACAGGCATTGCGCTACTTCGTGCGGGTGTTCTATTTCCCGGGACCCCGGGTCTACGAGCTGGCCGGTCTTTCCCCCGGCAGCCGGTGGGCGAAGGCCGCCCGGGACAACCCCCAGCGCATCCGCTTCGTGGACGACTGCGTGCGCCCCACCCTGCGGCTGCTCGCCGAGCGCGGCGTTCACTTGCGCTGGCGCTGATCCCCTGCAATCGCGCCTTCGATGCGCTTGCGCACCAGCATCTCCCGGGGCAGGTTGCCGTGCTCCATGATGTCCGCCCAGGTAACCACTCCCACCACGTCGTTGACGCTCTCCAGCACGCCGGCGCGGGTGATGACTGCCACGTCCCGGTTCTGGGCACGCATGGTGGCCACGATGTCGAATATCTGGTCCTCGGCCTTCATGACCACGTAAGGCGAGCCCCTGAGAGACCCCACGGCAGTGGCACCCGCACCGGCGCGCTGGCGCAGCTGCAGGCGGGCCAGGGGCGCGGGCAGCACGGCATGCACCTCGTTGCCGTCGGTCACCAGCACGTGGGGCACCGGGCGCACCGGCACGACCCGGCGGTACAGCACGGACAGATCCGCATCGGCCGGCACCCGCAGCAGCGGTACGTTGATGAAGTCGATGGCCGTGCGCAGCATGTACAGGTGGGTCTGCATGGAGGCGGGTATGTAGTGGCCCCGCCGGGTGAGCTTGAGGGTATAGATGTTGTCGCTCAACAGCAGGGAGCGCACCCCGTAGGCAAAGGCGACCGCGACGATCACCGGAATGATCACGTTGTAGTCCCGGGTCATTTCGAAGATCATCACCACCGCCGTGAGGACCGCCCCGGTGGCCGCCCCCACCACGCAGGCCATGCCGATAATCGCCGTACCCGGCCCGTCCAGATGCAGTCCGGGTGCAATCCGGCTCACCAGCACCGCATAGGCTGCGCCCAGCACTGCGCCCATGAACAGCGACGGCGAGAACACCCCGCCCGAGGCGCCCGAGCCCAGGGTGATGGATGTGGCCAGCAGCTTCATGCCGAACAGAACGACCATCAGGGTGGGGTCGGTCAAAGCGCCGGTCAGGGTGTCCTGTACGGTGGAGTACCCGATGCCTTCCACGTAGTAGTGGCCCAGGTGACGGGCCGACAGATACATCATCACCCCCACCAGCAGCATCCCGCCGACGTGGCGGGTGTAGTAATTGCCCGGCATCCGGTTGAACAGGTCCTCGAAGCCGTAGAGGGCCCGGATGTAGACCACCGAGACCAGCCCCAGCATCACGCCCAGCGCGATGTACGCCAGATAGGCCAGCGGCGGAATGGCATGGGCCACCGGAATCGCCAGAGCGGGGATGTCGAATGAGGGGTGGTCTCCGAACACCGTCCGCCCCACGAAGGTGGCTCCACCGGTGGCGATCGCCACGGGCACCAGCGTGCGGGCGCTGACTTCGGGCAGAATGAGCTCGATGGCGAACAGCATGCCGCCGATGGGCGTGTTGAAGGTGGCGGCGATGCCCCCGCCCGCCCCGCACGCCACCAGGGTCAGGCGCTGCCACTCGGGCATGCGGATCAGCTGTCCCAGGGTGGAGCCGAAGGCGGAGCCGATCTGGATGATGGGGCCCTCGCGGCCCACGGATCCGCCGGAACCGATGGACAGGGACGAGGCCAGGGACTTGACCAGGGCGACCACGGGACGGATCACCCCGCGTTGATAGTAGATGGCGTCCATGACCTCCGGCACGCCGTGGCCCTTGGCCTCCGGCGCGAAGTTCTTCACCAGAAACGCCACCAGAATGGCCCCGACCACGGGCACCAGGATCACCCAGAAGCCCCAGGGGCTGGCCGGGGTGTGGGCGTTGGCGCTGTAGACCAGGGAGAATTGACCGAAAAAGAAAAGATTGTGGAACAGGGCAATCAGCCCCCGAAACACCACAGCTCCCAGCCCGGCGACGAAGCCCACCAGCACCGCCAGCAGGGCGAACCGGAAGGGCGAGTCCTCAGCGATCCAACGCGCGATCA
Organism: Gammaproteobacteria bacterium; assembly: GCA_035267985.1. Lineage (GTDB taxonomy): Bacteria > Pseudomonadota > Gammaproteobacteria > DATFLG01 > DATFLG01 > DATFLG01. Next base: position 8,080 of record DATFLG010000165.1, read on the forward strand.
CGCCCTGCCCTTGTCCGCCATGTATTGGGCCCCCTTCGGTCAACTCCAGGCCCATTCTAGCGGGGCGGGCGCCGATCCCGCAAAGCCTGCGTCAAGGGCACCGGCCGCCCGGACACCCCCACCTTCGCCTCAGGGGCGTCTGGCCCCGGCCCGTCCCAGCATCGCCGGAACCAGGCCACTGCGACGGGCGAGCTCGGCGGCGCTCAACACCCCCAGCACCTCATCGGCCTGAGTGAGGCGCCCGTCGGCGGTGACCAGGGCGGCCGCCGCACCGGCCCGGCGCACGGCGGCCACGACACCGGTCACCGCCTCGCCGGCCCCCACGACCACGAAGTCCTCATGGGCTGCATTGAACCGGCTGGCCCGGCCCGCCCACAGGGCCGCCAGCTCCTCGGCGGGCACCACGGCGCGCACCCGGCCGTGGTCGACGATGAGCAGGTGGGGCGCCCGGTCCGGCTCCCGGGCCGGAACGCCGGCGCTCCATTGCGCCGCCGACAGGCGCCGTACCGGCGTGTCCGCCGCCTTTGCGGCCGGCTGGCGCAGAAACGGGCTTGCCGTACGCAGCTCCGGCAGGAAATGACCCCGGCGGATCAGCTTCAGGGTATACACGCTCTCCTCCATGAGCAGCCGCCGCAGCCCGTAAGCGAGGGACGTGGTAATCAGCAGGGGCGTGATGACGTGATAGTCCCGGATCATCTCGAAGACCATCACCATGGCGGTGACCGCCGCTCCGGTCACCGCCCCCACTACCCCGCCCATGCCCGCTGCGGCCATCACTGCCGGATCCAGGTGGCCGGGCACCAGATGATTGAGGGCCGTGGCATACGCCGCTCCCACGGTGGCCCCCATGAACAGGGCCGGGGAGAACACGCCGCCGGAACCGCCCGAACCCAGGGTGACCGCCGTGACCAGCAGCTTGAGGGCGAACAGCAGAGCCAGCAGCGCAGAGGCCCCCAGGGCCCCGGTCATCAGGTCCCGGACCGTGGCATAGCCGGCCCCGTGAACATAGTAGTGGCCGTAATAGTGCATCAGCAGATACATGACCACGCCCACCAGCAGCATACCCAGGGCATGGCGGGTGTAGTAGTTGCCCGGCATCCGGTCGAACAGATCCTCGGCAGCGTACACGGCCCGGATGAACGCCACGCACACCAGGCCCAGGATGAGCCCCAGCACGGCATAGGCGGCGAACAGGCTCACCGGTGCGAGGCTGACCGGTTGCGTGGCCTGCGCCAGGCGGAACACGGGATGATCCCCGAAATAGGTCTGGCCCACCAGGGTGGCGGTGCCGGTGGCCAGGGCGACGGGCACCAGGGTGCGGGCGCTGATTTCCGTCATCACCAGCTCGACGGCGAACAGCACCCCGCCGATGGGGGTATTGAAGGTGGCGGCGATGCCGCCCGCCGCGCCCCCCGCGATCAGCGTCACCCGTTCCCATTCGGCCATGCGGATGACCTGCCCCACCGTGGAGCCGACGGTGGCGCCGATCTGCATGATGGGACCCTCCCGGCCCACCGAGGCCCCCGAGCCCAGGGACAGGGACGCCGCCAGGGCCTTGATCAGGGCCACGGCGGGGCGGATCACACCCCGCTCGTGGTAGACGGCGTCCATCACTTCGGCCACCCCGGCGCCCCGGGCCTCCAGGGCAAAATCCTTCACCAGAAACGCCACCAGCAGGGCTCCGAGCACGGGTACCAGGATCACGCCGGCGCCCCACACGCTGGCCGCGGTGTGCATATTGGCGTCGTAGTGAAGGGACAGGGTGCCGAAGAAGAACAGATTGCGGAACAGGCCGATGAGCAGCCGGAAACCGACCGCACCGAAACCGGCCAGGGTGCCCACCACCACTGCAAGCAGGGCCACCCGCAGCCGGGACTCGGAAGTCACCCAGCCCGCCCTCATTCAGCCTCCAGGTACCGGAAACGAAGCGCTGTGGGGCCGCGGCTCAGGCCACGCGCAGCTCGTCCAGGGACGCCCGTGCCTGCCCCCCGCCGATGTCGGGCGTGATGCGCAGCTCGAGAATCGTGACGCCCTGCAGATCCACGGCGTGATCTTCGATCTCCTGGGTGGAGCCGGTGGGACTGAAATTCCACTGCTGGCGCAGGACCTCGCGGAACGAAGCGCCGGCGTCGGCCGACCAGCGCAGCACGAACTCCTGGGTACGCACCCGTGCCTCCTCGGAGAACTTCAGCCGGACGCGTGCCAGGTCCTGGGGCCGGTCAAACACCAGGCGCATCACCTGCTCGCCCGGCACCCCGGCCTGCCAACCCCCGGGTTCCCCCGTCGGCACCAGGGCGCGCTCGGCGGGATGGGCGCTGTCTTCGGAACTGACTTCCACGGTCACCAGCGGTTCCAGGTCGAGCCAGTGGGCCGGCGCGTCCGGCTCGGCGGCCGGGCTCTGACCCGTGATGCGCTTGCGCATGAATACCTCGTCCAGATGATCGAGCCAGTGCAGGGGGCATCGCCCCCGGGACCCGGGCCGGGCGCTGCCAGACAACCCGACCATGAACAAGAGCATAGCAAAGAGCAGCGCCAGCCCGCCCTCGCCAGGGGCGCTGGGTCTGACACGACGTTGTCACGGGGCCGTGATTGGATGTAAGCCCGGGCTTACAGCCGGATTGTAAAATCTCCGTATTGTGGACGGCCCATCATGGGGCTACATTTCTTCAAGAGCGCCCGCGGGTGCGGCGCTTGGAAAATCGGGCCAGGGGAAAGTCCGGTGCCCACGCGCCGGAGCGGGATCCGGCCCCGTTCACGACGGACCCGATAGGCAGGCGAGGAATCGCGCCCCCAGCTGGAGATAGCAGGATGGAATCGGAGCATCGTATGAACATGCGGGTACCCGTGGAGCAGCCATGCACGCTGCGCACGTCGCACGGGGAGGAGATCGGCGGGGTGACCCAGGATCTGAGCTTCGAGGGCGCTTACGTGGCCACGGCAGCGGATCCGCCCCAGCCCCGGCTTCAGCTCGAGCTGGAGACCTATGGCCGGGTTCTGCCGGCAATGGTGGTCCGCCGGGATCCGGCCGGCGTCGCCGTGAGCTTCGGGGACTACGACGCCGAAACCGAGCATGCCCTGGCCGCCCTGATCGCCAACGGCTTCAGCCGGTCCGTCAGCGCCTGACGGCGCGGGCCCTGGGACCCGGGCCTGGGGAAGCTCTGCACAGACTGATCAAGCGGATGATCACAAGGGGCACAGGGGCGGGGAAGCGCCGTTTCCACGGCGTAAATGAGCGTTCCGAGCCCCTTTGCAACACCGTGAGCGCCGCTTCAGCGGCGTGGGCAGAGATTCCCTAGCGCAGCGCCAGGGCCCCCATCTCCTGAAGCTTGCGCCGCAGGGTGGAACGGCTGATGCCGAGAATTCTGGCGGCCGCCACCTGATTGCCCCCCTGGGCCGCCAGGACCTGGCGGATGTGCCGGGCCTCCACTTCGGCCAGAGGCATCTCCGAGAGATCCGACCAGTCCCCTTCGCCCGCTGACGGCCCTGTAGTGATGGCGATCTCCATGGCGTCCAGGATCGGCCCGGGATACAGGGCGAAACTGCGTTCCAGCACGTTCTCCAGCTGGCGCACGTTGCCGGGCCAGTCGTAGAGGATCAGCTTGCGCCGCGCGGTGGCCGTGAGCCCCAGCTCCGGGCTGCCGCGGCGCGCGCGCAGGGCGTCCAGGAAATAGTCGATCAAGGCCGGTATATCCTCGCGGCGCTCGCGCAGGGGCGGCAACGCGATCGGCAGCACATTCAGACGAAACAGCAGGTCGCGCCGGAAATCTCCCGAGCGGGACATGCGCTCCAGGTCGCGGTTGGTGGCGGCGATGATCCGCACATCCACGTGCACCGGCGCACCGCCGCCCACTGAGCGCACCTCGCCCTCCTGGAGCACCCGCAGCAGCTTGGCCTGCAGGCGCGGACTGACGTCGCCGATCTCATCCAGGAACAACGTGCCCCCTTCGGCTTCGCGAAACAGACCCGGACGGGTGGTGGTGGCCCCGGTGAAGGCCCCTTTGACATGCCCGAAAAGCTCCGAGTCCAGCAGCTCCTCGGGCAGAGTGGCGCAGTTGATGGCCACGAACGGGCCGCTCGCCCGATGGCTGATGGCATGCACCGCCCGGGCAATCACCTCCTTGCCCACCCCCGTCTCACCGGTGACCAGCACCGGTATGTCCTGCTTGCGTATGCGCTCGATGAGCTGGAGGATCTGTTTCATCGTGCCGCTCTCGGCCACGATCCCCTTGAGGGCGTTTCGCCCCGAGAGCTGCTCGCGCAGCCGGTCCACCTCTTCGCGCAGGGACTTCTTCTCCAGGACCTTGTTCACCCGCAGCAACAGCTCGTCCGGGTTGATGGGCTTGGTCAGATAGTCGTAGGCGCCCAGGCGCATGGCCTCCACGGCGTTCTCGATGGAGCCGTAGGCGGTCATCACGATGCTCTCGGCATTGCCCCGTGCCCCCACTTCCGACAGAAGCTGCATGCCGTCGTCGCTTCCCAGGCGCATGTCCGTGATCATCAGGTCCACCGGCTCGGTGTCCAGTATCTGCAGCGCCTCATCGACGCAGTCGGCTTCCAGGCTCCGATGGCCCTGGCCGTTGAGAAACATGCCCAGGGTGCGGCGTATCGAATACTCGTCGTCCACAATCAGTATCGTGGCCATAGTCCGTCTCTTGGTTGACCGTCAGGCCGGCGCGAGCTGGAAGCCCACCCGCGTGCCCTTGCCCGGCTCGCTGTCTATCCGAAGCTCGGCGCCGTGCTGCACCAGAATGCGCTGCACCACCGCGAGGCCGAGCCCGCTGCCGTTGCGCCGGCCGGTGAAGAACGGCCGGGTCACCTTCTCGATCAGCTCCGGCGCAATCCCCTCGCCGGTGTCGCGCACGCTCACCCATACCTGCCCGTCGCTGCACTCCACGCCCAGCTCCACCCGCCCGCCTTCGGGCATGGCCTGCACGGCGTTGAGCGCCAGATTCCACAGCACCTGGCGCAGCTGATCCGCGTCGAATCTGGCGCTGCAGGGGGTGTCCGGCACTCGCCATTCAATGCGCACGCCGTCGGGCACCGCCGGATCCCGGGACACCAGCTGCGCCACTTCCCGGACCAGCCCGGCCACGTCACCCTCGGTCAGCCGCGGCTCGCGCATCTTCGAGAAACGCAGAAAATCCTCCAGTATCCGCTGCAGCCGTCCGGACTCGGCATTGACGATACGCACCGCCTCGGCATGGTCCTCGGGCCGCAGATTGCTCCCGTCCAGCAGGCGCACGGCATTGATCACCGCCGAAAGAGGATTGCGGATTTCATGGGCGATGCTGGCCGCCATCTCCCCGACGCAGGCCAGGCGCTCGGCCTCCGTGCGCTTGGCGTGCTCGCGCTGGACCTGCTGGGAGGTGCGCTGCAGGGACTCGACCATGGCGTTGAAGGCCCGGGCCAGCATGCCCACTTCGTCCCGGCTGGTGACGGCCACCCGCACGTTCAGGTCGCCGTCCGAGATTCGCCGCACCGCAGCCCCCAGCTTGTGCAGGTTACGGGTGACCGCCACCGACAGGGCCCAGGCCGCCGCGCTGCCCACCACCAGGGCAGCGAGGATCAGCAGCAGGCCGCCGTCGCGGGTCCGCCGCAGGGCCGCGTCCATGCCCTGGGTGCTCAGGCCCAGGAGCACCGTCCCCACCCGGTGGCCCGAGACCACGATGGGGCGGCTCAGATCCAGCACATGATCCCCGGGATCGAGGGGAAAGCGCTCCTCGGCCGCCAGAGAGCGGTTCTCGCTCTGGCCCACCCGGGCGCCGTCCGTGCTCGCCAGCACGTCCCCGCGCACATCCACGATGTCCCCGTAGACCACGTCGGGCTGGCGTTTGACCCGGTCCGTGACCTCGGCCAGGGAACCCAGATCCTCGGCCAGCAGGGCGTTGGTGCTGGCCACGGCCATGAGCGTCACCAGCTCGTGACCCCGGCTGCGCAGCTGGCTGCGGATGTCCGCTGACTGGTCGTTCACCGACTCCCAGACGAAGGCGCCCATCAGCACCACGTGCACGATGGCCACCGACAGGATCAGCCGCGCCCTCAGGGAGGCAAAGCGGCCCGTTCTCGGGCGGCGCCCGCTGGTCAACGGACGGGTGGGGCTGTGAACGGCAGTGGTCATCGGCTCACCTTGGCGTATTCCTGGTCATCGGTGGTCGTGAAACCGTGGGAAAATCCCAGACGCTTCAGCACGCGTCGGCCCGCCGCCGTCCCGGTCAGCCCGGTGAGGTACTGGCGCAGGGCCTGCACCTTGGAAGCCGGCATGTCGTCGCGCACCGCAATGGGCATCTGCGGCTGAGGCGGCGTCTCCGCGATCACGCGCAGCCTGTCGCGCACGTGCTTGGGCATGGAGCGCAGGGACGGCCACCAGGTCCCCGCAATGTTCACCAGACCGGCATACACGGCCATGATGGCGGAGTTCTGGGAGCCGAAATAGCGGACGTCGAAAGTATGCTTCACATCAATGCCGAGCTTCTCCATGTAATGGGTGGTCATGACGGTCGCGGCGTAGGCGTTGGGGTCGGGAAACCCGATGGACAGCCCCGATGGCAGCGAATTGGGAGCCAGCTTGTGCAGGTGACTGTCACGGCGCACCACGAGAATCCCCGTGAACGGCTCGCGGGCCACCTTGACGATGGCATGGTAGCCGGCCTTGCGCGCGCGGGTGAACAGCAGCGGATTGAGGTAGATCAGATCGTAGCGTCGATGCATGACGCGCTTCATGAACGTTCCGAAGCTCGGGGCGGTCACGAACTCCACGGGTTGGCCCAGGGCATGGCTGATGCCGTCGCTCAGCGGCATGAACATGCCGGCAAGCTTGGTCGGGCTCTGGATCGGCAGCACGCCGAAGGTCAGAAAGCGCTGGGACGGTGAACCGGAAGAGCCGCCCCTGGACGGCCCGGGGGCGCCGAGGCCGCCCCCCGGCGCCAGCACCAGAAGACACAATCCCGAAAGCAGGGTACGGAGCAGGGGCCCGACGCCTCGGCGGAGGAAACCGAAGCGGCGCCGGGGCCGACACGCACTGGGTACCCTGCTCATGGAACTCCGGAACCTATCCCGGAATCCCCCGTGAACCGCGCTGCTGGCCCGACACCGCCGCCCGTGACCACCCGGCAGCCAGGGGGTGCACTGCAGCCACCGCGGCTTCGGGCCGCCACCGGAACGGACCGGGCGGATTTCCTTCGCTGCTTTGTCGCTCGTTGCTCATCGGGAACAGCCAACCACGCCCCTCGCTTCGTCCCGCGAAGCGGATGCGCCGTCCTCGCGGCCGGGTGGGAGTCGGAGACGGGCTCCAGTCTACCACCAAGCACAGGGCTTGCCGCCACCGACCTCAACGCCTTGCGCGCACCGGCCCGCCATTGCCCTGTTCCCCGGTGCCCGCGCGCCGCCGCAGGTAGGCGTACAACCCCGCGATCTGGCTGTCGGACAACGGGTTTGCGAACGACACGGAGGCGGTGCCGTGAATCCCGTCGATCATGCGCGCCACAAAATCCCGCGCCGGCAGGCGCCGCGCCCACCGGAACAGGTTCGGGGCGGCCGGTGCGGATCCGGCCCCCGGCCCGCCGTGGCACGCGGCGCACTGGGCCTCATAGGCGCGGCGGGCCCAGCGTACCTGGTCCGCGCCGGCAGCAGGCGGCGTGAGGCCCTGAAGCGCCAGCGGCCAGGTCCGGGTCAGCGGCGTCAGGGTCTCCACTACGGTGTCCCAGTCGCCCCCCGCACCGGCCCGGCGTGCGGACCGCAGCGTTGCCGCGGTCCGGGCGGCCAGACCGGGTCTGTCCTGGAGGAAGACACGGGCCGTCAGGGGCAGCACCCCCAGCGCGGACCGCACCTTCGCGGCCAGGCCGGGCCTCCCCTCCCGGGCGGCCAGACGCCGGGCATCGTCCCGTGCCACCTCCAGCAGCGCCGCATAATCCCGGCGCCGGCGGTCGGGGCTCAGCGTCGGGCCGGCCGGCGGGCCGGCGGCGCTGCCCCCGGCCCGGGCCGGCTTTGTCATTTTCCCGCGAGCTTCACCTGCTGAGTGACCGGCAGCTTGCTGTTGGCGGTCCACTGGGTCATGGAGCCGTCATAGACCTTGGCGTCCTTATTGCCCAGGATCTCGGCGTTCACGAACCAGCCCAGGGAAGCCCAGTGGCCGGTGTTGCAGAAATTGACCTGCTTGCCCGAGGTGGGAACCCCGGCATACCGGTACAGTTTCCGCAGATCGGCCGCGGTGCGGAACGTGCCGCCGCCATTGACCGTCAGCCAGCTCTGGGGAATGTTCTTGGCGCCCGGCAGGGTCCCGGCCCGCTTGTCCTTCCCCGAGCGCACCGCGCCCACATACTGGGCATGGGGCCGGTTGTCCACCAGCACCGCCCCGCCGTGCCTGACGATCCGGTCGACGTCCTGCTCGGTGGCGAGATAGCGTTTGTCCAGCCTGGCCGTGAAGTGCCCCGCCGCGGGCTGGTGCTTGCCGCGGGCCGTCGGCAGCTTGGCCTTGACATAAGCCCCATAGCCGCCATTCATGATGGACACGTTGTCCTCGCCCAGCACCTTGAACGTCCAGAACACGCGGGTGGCGCTACCCATATCCAGGGCGTTGGTGCCCGCCGAATAGATAACCACGTGGTCGTTGTTGTCGATGCCCAGGCTCCTGACGAGCTTCTGAAGCTTTGCCACCGGCGGAAGCATGCCCACCACACCGTCGCGTTTGACCCGCCATCCGGCTTTCTTGTAGTTGCTGTAGACGGCGCACTTGACGTGCCCGCGCAGGTAGGTGAAGTGGTTGCCACCCCCGCCCACCGGGCTGCGCACGTCAAGGACGACCACGTTGGGGTCGCACGAGTGCTGCGCAACCCATTTGGGGCTGACCAGCGGCGGCGCGGCGGCGCTGGCGGGACTCATGCCTGCGATACCGGCAGCCGCCACGGCGGCCGCCACAAGACCCAGTCTGGCTGTATTGCCCATTGTCTACTCCTCCTCTTGGTGGAGCCGGCATTTCACCACCGGCACTCCGGGGTCACGGGCGTCCGTTCACGGACTTGCCCGGCTACAACGTAATGATCCTGTCGGCGCCCAGCAGCTCGTCGACCACCCCGTCCCAGTCCTCGTCGGATCCGGACAGGCGATCCAGCTCGCAGCGGTAGACGTAGTGAGCGGCCTCCAGGTAGCTGATGGTTTCATCGAGGGTCTCCCGATCGGGAAACAGGCTCGTGGACAGGATGGTGACATTCATTTGACTGACTCCCCTTACTCAGACCGAAAGGACCACGTCGGACCCGGCGATCAGCTCGGCCAGGGCACCGGTGGTGAGCATGGGCAGCCCGGCGTCGGGCACTGTGGTCACCGGCTCGATGTCCGACAGCTCCAGCAACTCCGCCTGGGCGCGGTTCTCCTCGGTGTCGGCCACCTCCCGGCCCATGAAAACCAGCTTCACCCGATGGCCGAAAATGGTCAGCCCCGCTGCTACCCGCATGGCCTCGGTATGATCCCTGCGCCCCAGCAGCACTACCGTCTTCTCATTGGCACTCATTGCAGCCCTCTTCGCCCTGTTGCCGTTGACATCCCGCTACAGGCTGACCACCCGCCGGGCCCGGCCGAGCATTGCGCTGTGCTCGGTCTGGCTTCCCCGCTCGACAGGGCAATCAGCCGCCCCCATGTACCGGTCCCAGGAGTCCCCGCAGACCGCGGCGCCGGAGGCCCGCTTCATCAATGAGCGCACCTGCTCGTCGCCGAGCACTTTCACCCCGTCATTGGTGAAAAAGCACGACCAGTGCAGGCCGCGACGCTCGCAGGCCGCGGTCAGGGGTGCGAGGTAGCGCACCGATTCGGCCGTCGTTACAACAAACATCAGATCCATCGGTTCCTCCGGGTGAGCATGAACAAGGCAGCCGCCGCCATCAGCATGCCGCTGATGGCCAGCATCGCCACGATGGCCAGATCGGACGGATGGTCCTCACGGGTCGCGGCTGGCGCCACACGCGCCAGCCCGGGAAACACCCGGGTCTCGACGGGCAGCGCCGGATGGGCCGCCCAGTCCCGCCAACCCCGCGGATACACCCGTGCATTCACGCCCAGATCCGCTCGCAGCATCGTGAAATAGGCGATGCTGGACAGCGGATCCTGCGCGTAGGCGACGGGTTCGTCGCCCGGATCCAACCGCGGACCCTCGACGTGGCCCCGCGCCACCGCAGCAGGCAGGGAACGGGCGCCGGGAATATGCCCTCCCCGGGCGCCCCGCACCTCGATCCCCCAGTAGGCAGCCCTCGCGCGCCCGTCCAGCAGCGTCGGGGACCGGGACGCGTGCAGCGCCCGGGCCAGCTCCGAACGGAACACCAGCAGCCGCGCGCGGGCAGCACCCTGAAACAGGGGCCGGGCCGCCATCGCCCGCTGCCGCCCCGGCCCCCGGGGCCACTGCCCGGAGTCGAGCAGCTCCGACAGGGGTCGGGCCAGAACCACGACCCGATGCTGGCCCAGCAGGAACAGGACGCCGGCAACGAAGTCCCGGCGCTGCGCGCTCTCCCCCGCCACCACCACCGTACCTTTGCCCGACAGTCCCGCCGTCCCCAGCACCCAAACGAGCTGACGGAACGCCGGCAGACGATGGCGGGGGCCGAGCAGGTCCTCGGGGGCCAGGCAATGGCCGCCGGCGAGGGTCTGCCTTGCGCACTGCTGGGTGGGCCGTGTGTCCACCACCGTGGTCCCGCTGCCGGCGACGATCCGCGGATCGCGGTCCAGGGACAGACCCGCGGCCTGGGCCCGTGCGGCCGCGCCCAGCACAGCGCCCAGCAGACCGAGGCCGATCACCAGGGACGCGCCCGGGCTCACGTGACTAACAGCCGCCGAAATGCTGGATGGGAAGCGCCGGCGCGCCAG
>DATFLG010000166.1:0-5354 GCA_035267985.1 Gammaproteobacteria bacterium
GTGCTCGGTCTTCACCGTCACCAGGTGCCGGCCCTTCTTCTGGTAAAAATGCGCCGCCCCCTTGATCGCCAGGTTGTCCGATTCGGTCGCCCCGCTCGTCCAGATGATCTCCCTGGGATCCGCCCCCACCAGCGCCGCCACATCCGCACGCGCCCGCTCCACCGCCTCCTCGGCACGCCACCCAAACTCATGGGACCGCGACGCCGGGTTCCCGAACACCCCGTCCCGGCTCAGATAACGGCACATCACCTGCGCCACCCGCTCGTCCACCGGCGTCGTCGCCGAGTAATCCAGATAAATCGGTGTCTGCAGCTTGTCGTTGTCGGTCACGGGCAGGCCGTCCGTTATAGGCGTTGTTGTCGATTCGATGGTGTTCAGGCGGCCGTCAGTTTGCCGCTCTCGCGGGCCTGTCCGGACTGCTGACGCTGGATTACTTCCCGCACGGACGGTCGGCTGAGAAATTCCGCCAGGGTGATGCTGTCGAGAAACTCGAATATCTGCCGGCTCAGGCTGTCCCACAGCTCGTGGGTGAGGCAACGCTCGCCTTCCTGGCAGTTCTCCCGGCCGGCACACAAGGTGGTGTCCACCTTCTCGTCCACGGCCGTGATGATCTGCGCGACGGAGACCCGCTCGGGCGGGACCGCCAGACGGTAGCCCCCGCCGGGGCCGCGCACGCCTTCCACGAGCCCGCTGCGGCGCAGCTTGGCAAACAGCTGCTCGAGGTAGGACAGAGAGATGCCCTGACACTGGGAGATGTCCGAGAGGGTCACCGGACCCTTCTTGTCATTGATGGCCAGATCCATCATTGCGGTCACGGCATAACGACCTTTCGTGGAAAGTCTCATAAGGCACCTTTGACACTCGGAAAACCGGAACGTGGGTCGACGGGTCCGTACCACCCCGCGGCCCAATCGGGCTTAACCTATACAGTAGTTGACTATTTTAGTCAAGATTTGGGCGGTGCGGCAACACCGCCGGCGGGTGGCCGGACAGAGGCTCAGCGGCTGGCGACCAGGGCTTCGGAAGAGTTGCCTGAGGCCGGATGGCCCTCGTCGGAACCGGGGCGGAAACGGTGTCCCTGGCGCAAACCGTAGCCCAGCCATTTCTGCAGAAACCGGTTGACGCGCCACTTCTGGACCAGGTCGTGGCGGATACCGACGCCGTCGTACTCCGCCTCGCGCACGCCCCGGCGCCGGCCGCAGCCGAGCACTTCCGCGGTCTGCGCATCGTGATAGATGCGTATCCTGAGATCCGGCGCCGGAAACCACCCCAGCCGGTCCTGGAAGAAGTAGGTGAGGTTCAGTGTCGTGGTGTACTTGCATCGCTCGACGATGCGCAGGTGCAGATCCAGGGCGCCGGGAACCCTGGAGACAGTCATGGGGCCGACCGCCTGCAGGTCCGGAATCAGCTGGCGCAGCCGGATATAGTTGTCCTCATACAGCTCCATGAGCCCCGCGAAATCCTCGCGGTTCCCAAAAAGCCCGCATGAGTGTGTTCTCGTCGAGATCATCGTACTATCCTAACATAGCATCGAGGTTCGCCCGGCGAATGAAGGGTATCCCGTCCCGGTTCGCTTGTGAACCCTCACCCGGGCGCGGCCCTTCGTTGCACCGGTATCGGCGCGTGCGCCCCGTGACTTGATGCCGCCGACCGTATTCCGTGCGGAGACGCATGATGGCCGAACGCGAAATCAGCACGCAACCCTTCACAGACCAGCGCCCCGGTACCTCCGGACTGCGCAAGCGGGTGGCCACGTTCCGCCAGCCCGGCTACCTGGAAAATTTCATTCAGTCCGTCTTCGACAGCCTGGACGGACACCAGGACCAGACCCTGGTGGTGGGCGGCGACGGGCGCTTCTACAACCGCGAGGCGATACAGACGATTCTGCGCATGGCTGCCGCCAACGGCTTCGCCCGGGTGCTGGTGGGCAGGGACGGACTGCTTTCGACACCGGCGGTATCCTGCGTGATACGCAAATACCGGGCCTTCGGCGGCCTGGTGCTGTCGGCCAGCCACAATCCCGGCGGCCCGCAGGGTGATTTCGGGGTCAAGTACAACATCGCCAACGGAGGCCCCGCCCCCGAGAGCGTCACCGAAGCCATCTACGCCCGCAGCCGCGAGATCACCCGCTACCGCATCACGGATACGCCGGATGTGGATCTGGAGCGCACCGGCAGCGCCAGCGTGGGCTCCATGGAGGTGCAGGTCATCGACCCGGTCGCCGATTATGCCGAGCTCATGGAGCACCTGTTCGACTTCGAGCGCATCCGGTCACTGATCGGAGCGGGCGGCTTCCGCATCTGCTACGACGCCATGCATGCGATCACCGGCCCCTATGCCCGGGAGATCATCGAACACCGTCTGGGCGCCGCTCCCGGCACGGTGATCAACGGACAGCCCCTGGAGGATTTCGGCGGCGGGCATCCCGACCCCAACCTGGTTTACGCCCGCGAGCTGGTGGAGCGCCTGTACGGGGCCGGCGGACCGGATTTCGGCGCCGCCTCCGACGGAGACGGGGACAGGAACATGATCCTGGGCCGGCGCTTCTTCGTCACCCCCAGCGACAGCCTGGCGGTGCTGGCGGCCAACGCCCATCTGGTGCCCGGTTATCGCCACGGCCTGGCCGGTGTGGCCCGCTCCATGCCCACCAGCCGCGCCGTCGATCACGTGGCCGAGGCCCTGGGGATCGAGTGCTACGAGACGCCCACCGGCTGGAAGTTCTTCGGCAACCTGCTCGATGCCCGCCGGGCGACCCTGTGCGGGGAGGAAAGCTTCGGCACCGGCTCGGATCACCTGCGCGAGAAGGACGGGCTGTGGGCCGTGCTGTTCTGGCTGAATCTGCTGGCGGTGCGCCGCGAGTCCGTGGAACAGATCGTGCGGAGCCACTGGCGGCGCTTCGGGCGCCACTACTACGCCCGCCATGACTACGAGAGCGTGGACGCGGCGGCGGCCGCCGAGCTCATGGACGGGCTGCGCCAGCGCACCCGGACCCTGCAGGGCAGCCGACTCGGGGGCCTGACGGTGTCGCTGGCGGACGATTTCAGCTATACGGACCCGGTGGACGGCAGCACCGCCACCGCCCAGGGCATCCGCCTGATCTTCGAAGACGGCTCGCGCATCGTCTACCGCCTCTCGGGCACCGGCACCGAAGGGGCCACCCTGCGGATGTACCTGGAACGCTACGAGCCGGACCCCGACCGCCAGGGCATGGACACCGACGAGGCACTGGCAGGGCTGGCCGCCCTGGGGGCGGACACCGCCGCCATCGCCCGTTTCACGGGCCGCGAGCGGCCCACGGTGATCACCTGAGGGGGCTCACCGGGCGGGACGTTTCAGGCCGGCGTCATGTACAATGGTGCTGGCGATTTCTTCCACCGACATGGAAGTGGTGTCCAGGGTCTGCAGCCCTTCGCGCCGATAGATGGCTGCCACCTGGCGCACCTCGTACCGGCACTGCCTGGTCGATGCGTAGCGACTGTCGGGGCGGCGCTCGCTGCGAATCTCCTGCAGACGCTGGGGATCGATGATCAAACCGTAGAGACGGTCACGATGCGGTCGGAGCAAGGCGGGCAGCTGCATATTCTCCAGGTCCTCGTCCGTGAGCGGATAGTTGGCGGCCCGAATGCCGTACTGCAGGGCGAGATACAGGCAGGTCGGCGTCTTGCCGGAACGCGACACCCCGATGACGATCACGTCCGCCTGGTCATAGCGGGCCACGGCACTGCCGTCGTCGGTGCGCAGGGCAAAGTTGACCGCCTCCATGCGCTCGACATACCGGCCGTGGTCAGCGACGCCGTGGGAACGTCCGATACTGCTCAGCGGGTGCGCGCCCAGGGCTTTTTCCAGGGGCCCGAGATAGGCATCGTAGAGATCGAAACAGGTGGCCTCGGCGTGATCGGAAACGACATGCCGGACCTTCGGATCCACCAGGGTGGAGAACACCAGCGGCTTCATGCCCGTTTCCCTGTGGGCCGCGTTGACGCGCTCGACGGCGCGCCGGGCCTTGTCGTCGGTATTCACGAAGGGGATCGTCACGTTCCGGAACTCGAAACCCTGGAACTGGGCCAACAGACTGTTGGCCAGACTCTCGACGGTCAATCCTGTGCCGTCGGAGATGAAGAACACACTGCGCTGATTCATGATCATAGTCCGCCGGGATACTGGCCCGCATCTTTAGCAGCATAGACCCCAGGTGGCAAGCAACCAGAGGAGCACCGTGATGGACAGCTACGTCGAATGGTTCGAGAACCTGGGGATAGGCGACGTGGAGCGCGTGGGAGGCAAGAATGCCTCTCTGGGGGAAATGATACACAACCTGCGCGACGCCGGTGTGCACGTGCCCGGTGGTTTCGCCACCACGGCGACCGCCTACCACACCTTCCTCGCCCACAAGGGGCTGGAGGAACGAATTCAAAAGGAACTCGAACCCCTGGACGTGGACGACGTACAGGCGCTGAGCCGGGCCGGCGAGCGTATCCGCGGCTGGATCATCGACACGCCCCTGCCCGAGGACCTGGAAAACCAGATCCGCGAGGCCTATGCCAGGCTGGCGGGCGGTGAAGATGCCAGGCTCGCCGTGGCAGTGCGCTCCTCGGCCACTGCCGAAGACCTGCCCGACGCCTCCTTTGCCGGCCAGCAGGAAACCTATCTCAACGTGCGCGGCATCGACGACGTGCTGGTCGCGGTGCGCAAGGTGTACGCGTCCCTGTACAACGACCGGGCCATCGCCTACCGGGTGCACCACGGCTTCGAGCACGCCAAGGTGGCTCTTTCCGCCGGCATTCAGCACATGGTGCGCAGCGACCTGGCGGCCAGCGGCGTAATGTTCACCCTGGACACCGAGTCCGGGTTCCGGGACGTGGTCTTCATCACCGCTGCCTACGGGCTGGGGGAAACGGTGGTGCAGGGACAGGTCAACCCCGACGAGTACTACGTCCACAAGCCCATGCTCGCCAGGGACCGCCGGGCCATCATCCAGCGCAGCCTCGGCACCAAGGCGCTGAAGATGATCTACCGGGACAACCCGGGGACCGACGAGCCGGTGGAAACGGTCGATGTCCCGCAGGCGGAACGCGCCCGCTTCGCCCTCACCGATGACGAGGTGCTGGATCTGGCCCGACAGGCGGTGATCATCGAGGAGCACTACGGGCGGCCCATGGACATCGAATGGGCCAAGGACGGTGACAGCGGCGCCCTGTACATCGTCCAGGCCCGCCCGGAGACCGTGAAAAGCCGGGACGGCGGCCAGCATCTGGAGCGCTATATCCTCAAGGAAAAGGGCGACATCCTGCTCACCGGTCGCAGCATCGGCAGCCGTATCGGGGCCGGCCGGGCCCGGGTCATCGCCGACCTGT
>DATFLG010000167.1:0-3855 GCA_035267985.1 Gammaproteobacteria bacterium
AGAAGCCAAAGATCTTCAGCGTGAAGGTGCGATAGACACGGACCCCGTTCCAGATCTCAAATGACGGTTCGCCCCGGCGGCGGGTTGTGATGACGGACACGTGATGGCCTCGACCCGCCAGCTCCGCGGCGACGCGCTGAATATAGATTCCGACCCCGGTGGCGGCCGGAAGGAAGTCGTCCGAGATCATGCAGACTCGACGCGGTCCTGCATGGGTGGCTTGTGTCGTCATCGACCCCGTGCCCCGATCGAAGCAGGTATCCGCCGAGAGGGTTGTCCCACCATCAACCGAATGCTTCGGCCCGTGTCAGGTACCCGCCGATGCCTGGCAGTCTACGCGGGACTTTGGAACGTTGTCCACGGGGCGCCAACGGTGCGCGGTACCGGCAGAGAATCCCGGGCCGCCTTCGACGGGTGCACAAAAAAAGAGGGAGCCCTTGAGGCCCCCTCTTGCACCGCTCGGGTGTGATCCTGCGGGATCAGGCTTTGTTCTTCTGACGGCGGCGAATACCGGCCATTCCGAACAGCCCCAGTCCCATCAGCGCCACCGTGGCAGGCTCCGGCACGTAGACCTCGAAGGGGTCGTTGCTGCGGATGAACCAGGGCGACACGCCACCGGGACCGGTCCAGGACGGGTTCTGCTCCAGCTCGCTGGTGCCGATGAAGTCCGTGCAGGTCATCAAGCCCGGGAAGCACTGGCCCGTGATGGGGTTGGGCCCCAGGCCGCCCAGCTCGTTCTCGTTGTTGTCGTTGATCTGCTGGATGTTGCCGAGGTTGTAGGCCGGCCCCAGGTTGACCAGATTCAGCCCGAAGAAAGCTTCCGCATTCGAGGCATTGGCCAGCAGGTTCGTGGTATCAATGTGAGAGTATGCGTACCCGTCGGGATCCAGGCCGTAGGTCGGACCGGCCGAGGGCGACAGCAGCGCGCCGGCCCCCAGGCTGCCCCAGAAGGTCCCGCTGGTGGCCGCGGCCACGCCGGCGCCGGGCGCCAGGTTGATGTTGTAGGTCATGCCGGTGTACAGCTGGAACATCTCGCCGGCAGCAAGCTTACCGAACGGGTCCGTCGTGGGCGTGGTCAGAACGAGGTGGTTCTGGCCGATGACGCCGTTCGGATAGGGGTCCGGTGTCGGGGGATCAGTGCTCGGATCGCCCAGCACCTGCGAAACCTGCTGGGCGAAATAGCCGCCGAAGGTGTCGCCCGAGCCGATGTTCTGGCTCCAGATCGTGCCGCCGGTATTGGAGTTGTCGATGTTCTGGACGTTGAAGATGCCGGCGAACACGTCCCCGGGAAGCACATTGCTGGCCTGGCTGCCGTCCACCTGCTGCCAGCCCGCCGGCGCCGGAGCGCTGCCGGCGCCGGAGCTGGGCAGGCAGCCGCCGTTATCCAGGCAGGACTGGGTGGACCGGAACTGGCTCTCGCTGTTCTGGAAGAAGACGCTGTTCAGGCCGGTTTGAAAGAGCGGCGCGGCATTGACGGGTCCCGCCATCTGCGCAGCCGGCAGGGCCACGGCCGCTGCGATCAGGGTGCGTTTGAGTGTGCGATTCATCACTTATTCTCCCTTCCGACGTTGGGTTTTGCTCACGAGCCGCCCCGATGGCTGCGGCACACGGTCCGCTCAGTGGCTCTTGGCCTCTCAGGTAGCAAACCGCATGCCACGTGCGGTAGAGAACGGGCAAGTTTCTGTCTATAAAAAGGAAAACATCAGGACGTGCCGCCGCCGATGGGGCTGGGACGGGATACCGGGCGGTGACTGTAAAAGACCCTGACAGCCCCGGGGGCGCCCAGGGGCCGTACCGGAGCACGGGCAGGCGCCTGCCGGTGCCTCAAATAACAAGTCTATGATTATAAGAAAAATACACCTGTAAAAGATGCTGACACATCGGGGTCGGTGGCGGCTTGCCGCCAGCCGTGCAAAACTGCGCCAGTCCACCGGGACCGTTTGCCATGCTCCAGCTCGCATTCTCAGCACGAAACCTCCTGCGCCACCGGGCCCGTACGGGCATCGCGGTGTCCGCCATCGGCTTCGGAGTGATCGCCCTGCTGCTGGCCGGCGGCTTCATCCAATGGATTCTTTTTGCGATGAGGCAGTCGGCCATCGAGTCCGAGCTGGGGCATATCCAGGTGGTGCGCCCCGGCTACCTGGCCAACGGGCGCGCCGATCCCTTCCGGTACCTGCTGCCCGGCCAGTCCCCGGAGCTGGCCGCCATACGCGCCATGCCCCATGTGAAGGTGGTCACCCCGCGGCTGGCCTTCAGCGGGCTGATCAGCCACGGGGATACCACGGTGTCGTTCCTGGGGCAGGGCGTCGACCCGGTCCGGGAGGCGCAGCTCAGCAAGGAGGTCCACATCAGCTCCGGTGAAAACCTCGGGAAGCCGGGGGCGGCGGATGTGCTGCTGGGGGAGGGGCTGGCGGCCAATCTCGGGGTGAAGCCGGGCGACAAGGTGGTGATGCTGGTCACCCCCAGGGGGGGCGGGATCAATGCCGTGGAGGCCCGGGTCCGGGGACTTTTCTATACGGCATCGAAGGCCTACGGGGATACCGTGGCCCGGCTGCCCATCCACCTGGCCCGCCAGCTGCTGCGGGTGAAGGGCAGCCACCGATGGGTGATCCTGCTGGACCGGACCGACAACACCGACGCCCTGCTGCACCGCCTGCGCCAGCGCTTCCCGGCCTCGTCCAGCCATCTGCAGTTCGTGCCCTGGTACCAGCTGGCGGATTTCTACAACAAGACCCACGCACTGTTCTCCCGGCAGATGCGGGTGGTCTGGGTCATCATCGCCGCCATCATCG
This sequence comes from Gammaproteobacteria bacterium, assembly GCA_035267985.1. Classification (GTDB taxonomy): domain Bacteria; phylum Pseudomonadota; class Gammaproteobacteria; order DATFLG01; family DATFLG01; genus DATFLG01. The sequence goes on from DATFLG010000167.1 coordinate 2,793, forward strand.
TGCTCAGCATTTCCAACACCATGGTCCGCAGCGTCCTGGAGCGCACCGGCGAGATCGGCACCCTCATGGCTCTGGGCACCCGCCGGTCCCGGATCCTGGTCCAGTTTCTGTCCGAAGGCCTGCTGCTGGGCCTGGTGGGGGGCCTTTTGGGTGTGGGTCTCGGGCTGGCCCTGGCCCATATCATCTCCGCCGTGGGCATCCCCATGCCGCCGGCGCCGGGTATGGCCCGGGGCTTCACCGGCCACATCCGGGTGACCGGCGCGCTGGTGGGCGGAGCGTTCGCCATGGCGGCCGTCACCACCCTGGTCGCCAGCCTGTATCCGGCCTGGAAGGCATCCCGGGTGCCGGTGGTGGATGCGTTGCGGCACAACCGATAGCGGGACCGAACCTTATAATGGCCATGAAGTAATATAAATAAATATATGTTTAAACTGGCATTCAGGAACATATTCCGACATCGGGGACGCACGCTGCTCACCCTGGGGGCGATCGTGCTGGGGGTGGCCAGCCTGATCCTCACGGGGGGATTCGTGCAGGATGTGTTCCTCCAGCTGCGGGAGGCCACCATCCATTCCCGCCTGGGTCATCTGCAGGTGTACCGTCAGGGCTACTACGAGCATGGTCGGCGGGACCCTTACGCCTATCTCATCAAGCATCCAGATCAGCTGGCCAGCCGCCTGGAAGGGGTGCCCCATGTGCAGGATGTCATGGAAAGGCTGAGCTTCTCCGGGCTGCTCAGCAACGGCCGGGCCAACCTCCCCGTGGTGGGGGAGGGGGTGCAGCCGGCCAAGGAGGCCAGGCTGGGGGGCTTCGTGACCATGGTGAAAGGCCGGGCTCTGAGGCAGGAAGATCGGGAAAGCATTGTGCTGGGGGAAGGGGTCGCCAGTGCCCTGAAGCTCAAGCCGGGGGACTACGCGACCGTGCTCCTCAACACGCCGGGCGGGGCCCTGAACAGTATGGACTTCAAGGTGGTGGGCGTATTCCAATCCATCTCCCGGGACTACGACGCCCGGGCGGTGCGCCTGCCCCTGAAGGCGGCCCACGAGCTGGTGAACACCGCCGG
>DATFLG010000168.1:0-2151 GCA_035267985.1 Gammaproteobacteria bacterium
GCCAGGGACCCGATTCACTCCACGGGTTGCCGGGGGTATCTGGGGAGGGGGGCGGCGAGGGGCGTGGCTGGTGCAGGAACTAACCGCGCCGGTGCGGGCCGAACACATTGGAACCGCGCTCAAACCCCAGGCACCATGCCAACTGAGACCCTTCAGGGCATGAAACGACCCGCCGCAGCGCCCGCAAGGCCATCCGGCCGTTGCGGAAAGTTGCGGCCTGCGGGTGGTTTTGAGATAGGATTCCAGCATCCTGATTCCTCCGCACCGCTGCGTCCGCGGCCCCCGGCCGGGAGCAGGACGGTGCGCGTCAAAGTGCAGAGAGTGATATGGCAAGCAGATTCCGGCGTCCGCGCCGCACCAAGGGGATTGCCGTCGCGAGCCTGTTGTGGCTGGTGGTGGGCATCGGCGCCGGAATCATTCTGGACCGGCAGGTGCTGTCGGGGATGGTGGCCAGCAGCGCTCTGCCGTTCACTGCGGTGCCCGATTTCCGACTCATGGGCCAGGCCTGGAACCTTATCGAGAAGCACTATGTGGACCGCAGCGCCGTCAAACCCCGACAGATGACCTACGGCGCCATCAGCGGCATGGTGGATTCCCTGGGGGACACCGGACACAGCGTGTTCCTCACTCCCAAGATGGTGCGCCAGGCCAAGGAGCAGATCCAGGGGCACTTCCCGGGCATCGGTGCCGAAGTGCGCATGGAAAACAAGCACGTCGTGGTGGTCGCGCCGCTGGATGGCTCGCCGGCGCAGCGCGCCGGGCTGCGCCCCGGGGACGTCATCTTCAAAGTCGACGGCAAGGACGTGGCCGGCCAGAGCCTGGACCAGGTGGTGGGGCGGATCCGCGGGCCCGCCGGCAGCCAGGTGAGCCTGTCTCTGGGCCGCCCCCACAGCGATCATACCCGGACCGTGAGCCTGACCCGGGCGGTCATCCATGTCCACAGCGTCAGCTGGCGGATGATCCCCGGCACCCGCGTGGTGGATGTGCGCATCGCCACCTTCAGCCAGGGTACCGGAAAGGAGCTCGCCCATGCGCTCGAGAACCTGCGCCAGGCGGGTGCCCGGGGGCTGATCCTGGACCTGCGCAATGACCCGGGTGGATTGCTGAACCAGGCGGTTTCGGTGGCCAGCCGTTTCCTGAAGGGCGGCAATGTGCTGCTGGAGAAGAACGCCAAAGGCAAGATTCACCCGGTGCCCGTCGATAGCGGTACGGGGAGCGCAAAGCTTCCCATGGTGGTGCTGATCAATCAGGGCACCGCCAGCGCCGCCGAGATCGTCTCCGGTGCCTTGAAGGACGCGGGCAAGGCCAGGCTGGTCGGTCAGACCACGTTCGGCACCGGGACCGTCCTGCACGAATTCCGGCTCAGCGACGGCTCGGCCCTGATGCTGGCCATCGAGGAGTGGCTGACCCCGGACGGACACACCATCTGGCACAAGGGCATCACGCCGGATGTGAAGGTGGCGCTCGGGGACGACGTCTTTCCGTTGACCCCGGCGACCCTCAAGGGCATGAGCGCCAAGGCGGTGCGCACCAGCAAGGACACCCAGCTGCTCAAGGCCCTTTCAATGCTGCCGGGGGATCAGCCGGGCTCGCAGATGGCCCGACGGTCCCAGGCCGGCGGTTGACCGGCCGCGGTTGAGAGGCCGCGGGCGGCGCCGGTCACGGCGCGATGCGCGTGCCGATGCGGGCCCAGCCCACCTGACCGCCGTAATAGTTGAACCACACGATCACGGCCTTGCCGATGATGTTGCGCTCGGGGACGAAACCCCAGTAGCGGCTGTCGAAGCTGTCATCCCGGTTGTCTCCCATGACGAAGTACTCGCCCTTGGGCACGGTCCAGGTCCCGACGGGATAGCGAAGGCCCGGCACTCGCAGTATCCGGTTGCGGGCGGCGGGTCCGTCGGCCCGCGGCAGCGTCTCCTGGTAAACGCGGGTCTTCATGCCCGGGACCGCTCCCATCAGCCGCTGCTTGCCTTCCCCCTGGTACAGGGAAACGAATTTCATGGGGACCGGCCGACCATTGACGTAGACCCGGTTGTGGGCCCCGGAGCGGATCGTGTCGCCGGGCAGGCCGATGACCCGCTTGATATAGTCTTCGCCGGCCGACTTGCGCACCTCCTGCATCCCGCCCGAGCCGGAGCAGATGGGATT
>DATFLG010000169.1:0-8214 GCA_035267985.1 Gammaproteobacteria bacterium
TCGTTCTGGCTGATGGCGGTGGCCACCTCGGAGATGCGCCGCAGCTTGCGCAGCAGAATCAGGTTGACCAGCCAGTAGTTCAAGGCACCCACCGCCCCCCCGGCCACCAGGGAGCTCACCACGAACCACCCCTTCATGCCCGGCCGCCAGTCCACGAAGGACTGCGCAAAGACGGGAAAGACCAGACCCATGGCCAGGCCCAGGGCCACGCAGGCGATCAGAAGGTTGCGCAAGATGCTGGGTTTCATAAGAGCCACCTGTTGCGGTTTGCAGGGGTGACGGTCCGTCACGGTGAGGGCCCGGGAGCCCGCCGCAGCGCGGATCCCATTGCTTACCCGCATCCATACACCGCCTGCCGGCGGCACCGCCGGGCAGCCGCATCGTGCACCGCGGCCGGCTTCCGACGCCATCCCGTACCGATCCTATGCCGCGGTTAGCGTCACCCCGGGGCAAAAGCTTTAGCGCCCGGCCCTGACCCGCGTCAGCGGCGTTGCCGGCCCGCAGCCGCCGCCCGGGGCCACAACGCCGGCGCAAATGGTGCAACACAGAGGTCGCAGCCGCGCGGGAGCCGGCGAGGGACGCTGAAGCCGGCGGCGGGCTCGCGAGGAGGCGGTCAGTCAGCCTTGCGGAACATGGCCAGAAAGTCCTGGCGCTCCAAGGGAGGAATCCGGGCCACGGCCAGGGCATCGTCCAGATGGGACGGCTCGCTCACGCCCACCAGGGTGGTCCCCAGACCCGGGGTGGACCGGTTGAACTGGATGGCCCGCTGGGCGTCGTTGGCCATGGCGGCCAGGGCCTGGGCCACGGTCTCGGCGGACTGACGGGCCAGGTGCCCCTTCATCAGGGTGTGGCTGGCCATGACATAGATGCCCAGCTGGTGGGCGGCCTGCAGGGGCGAGGCCACGTTGCCCTGGCCGGTGGCGGTGTTGAAGCGGGTGAAGCCTTCCAGCATGACCTGGTTGAAGGGCATCTGCACCAGGGCGAAATGGTGGCGCGCGTCATCGGCGCCGGCGGCTTCCTGTGCCGCCTTTTCCGCCAGCCCCACCATGGAGGTCAGGGACTGAAAGAGCTGGGCGTCGGTTTCCACCCGGAAACCGTCGAAGGTGGAAATGCCGTAGTGGCGGATCCGCCCGTCCCGGACCGCCCGTTCCAGCTCGGTGAACACACCCAGCAGCTTGCCGTTGAGCGCCTCCTTGCCGATCACGGGAATGTGCACTTCCGGCTGGTCCACCAGGAAGGCATCCAGGGTGGCCACCCCCATCAGGGCCCGGGACAGATCGATCTGGTGGCTGATATAGGCGGGGGTCAGCAGGTGCGCGCCCTTGGCCAGATCCTCCTCGGTGCCCAGTCCCCGGCTCACGATCTCGCGCTGGAACCAGGCGGCCATGTCCTCGGGAACTCCGCCCCGCAGGGTCAGAAAGCCCCCCTTGGAGACCAGGAACATGGCTTCCCGGGCCACGCCCCGGCTCACCGCGTCCCGCACGGCTGCACCCACCGCCGCCAGGGACCGGCCGTAGCGGTAATGGGCCGCGGTATCCACCACGTTGATTCCCGATTGCAGCGCCCGGCTGACGATGGCGGCGATCCGGGCGTCCACCTCGGGCGAAGCCTCCCCGGGAAACGTGCCCACACCGATGGAGCTCAGCAGTATGCGGGTCTTGAGAAAGTCACTGAAATGGCCTTCTGCGGCATCCCGGGCATGGGCTTCCGCGTAGGCCCGGGTGGCATCGGCGGTGGCACAGCCTTCGATCAGCTTCGGGGTATCCATGGTCATCATGTCGTTCAAGGGGTATTGGAATGGGTTTGCGGCCGGGCACTTCCATCGGCAAACAGGGGATGGCGGTCCAGCAGCGCGTCGACACTGCGGTGAATGGCGGGGCGCACCTCGCCCTCGTACAGCGGGTCCAGACGGGAGCCGAACAGTCCTTCAAAATAGTCTTCGTCCTCGTCCTGGTCCCAGTCCACCGCCCGCAGCAGGGCCTCGCCCTCGGGGGGGATCGCTTCGGGCAGGTTGCGCCCGGACAACGCCGCCCACACACCGGTCCAGCAGCGAGCCAGGGCCAGCGGGTGGTAGCCGCCGCCGCCCAGCACCAGCAGTCGGGGGGTGCCGTCCCGGTGGCGTGGGGTGTCGGCCAGCACCCGGTCCACCACCGCCAGAAAACACTGGGTGGAAATCCGGAACTTGCCCAACGGATCGGGCCGCAGCATGTCCGTGCCCGCCTGCAGCACCACGGCATCCGGCCGGACCGCCTCCAGCACCGCCGGCCACAGGCGGTCGAAGGCGGCCAGGTACTCGGCGTCGTGGGTCTCCCGGGGCAGCGGCAGGTTCACGGCGTTGCCATGGCGCCCCTGGTCCGTCAGTGCCCCGCCCTCGAAGGGATAGGCATAGCCGGTATCCATGTGCAGGGAGCAGGTGACCACCCCGGGCTCGTCGGCGAAGGCCAGTTCCACGCCGTCCCCATGATGGGCATCGATGTCCAGGTACAGCACCCGCAGCCCCTCCCGGCGCAGGCGCATGACCCCCAGCGCCGGATCGTTCAGAAAGCAGAAGCCCCGGGCCTGGTCCGGCCGGGCGTGATGCATGCCGCCGGCGGGATTGAACGCAATGTGGCCGGCCAGCACCTCCTCGGCCCCCTGGATGCTGCCGCCGGTGGCCGTGGCCGGGACGGTGAACAGTCCGGGGAAATACGGATTCTCCAGATTGCCGATGTTGTGGCGCTGGCGGTAAGGATCGCGCACCTTGCCCATAGCCTCACAGCGCTGCAGGGCGGCGAGGTAGTCCGGATCGTGGAACCAGCGCAGCTCCTGCACCCGCGCCTGGCGCGACACCCGGTACTCCGCCTCGGTGAGCGCGCCGTAGCTGCGGATCAGGTCCAGGGTCAGTGACACCCGCGGAATACCCAGGGGATGGTTGGCCCCGTAGCTGTGGCGCCGGTAGCGGGCGGCCCCGATGAACACCGCGTTGCGGCCCGGAGCAGTCGGCTCCGGGCCGGCGCCACGGGCGCCCTCCCCGCCCACGGCCGGGCCCGTTGTCGACAGGGCGCTCATCGGCGCAACCGCAGATAGATCTCCGGCAGCCGGGCCGGCAGATCGTCCACGTTGTCCAGCACCAGAAAATGCCCCGGGCCGAAAATGGACGGCAGGTATTCGCTGCCCGAGGCGTCCAGGGTCACGCAGAAAGGATGCACCCCCCGGTCCGTGGCCTCCTTCATGGCCATGCGGGTGTCCTCGTGCAGGTAGCGCGCATCGCCCCCGTCGTCGTAGTCCGCGGGGCGGCCGTCGGAGAGGATGAGCAGCAGGCGGCGGCCGGCGGCGACGCTGTCGAAGCGGGTCAGGGCGTGGCGGATCGCCGCCCCCATGCGGCTGGCCAGCCGACCGGACACCGCCGCCATGGCGGCCCGCACGTCCGGGGTGAGGGGCTGGGCGAAGTCCTTCAAGGTGTAGAAATGGACATTGTCGTGATACTTGGAGGCGAAGCCGCAGATGGCGTAGGCATCGCCCACCGCCTGCAGGGACTCCGCGAACAGCATCAGGCCGGCACGCAGCCTGTCCACCACCTTGCCGCCACCGCTGTGAGCCTCGGCCATGATGGAGGTGGACAGATCCGCCAGCAGCAGCACAGCAGTGTCGCGCTGCTGCTCGGCCCGGCGCCGGTAGACCCACGGCCGCGGCGAGCGCCCGGCGCGTTTCTCGGTGATGTACTGCACCGCCGCCTCCAGATCCAGCTCGTCCCCGTCCGGCTGGCGCCGTTGGGGGGCCGGTCGGCTGGGGCGCTGCATCTGCAGCGCCCGGCGCAGGCGCTTGAGTACAGTCTGATGGGCCGCCAGCAGCTCCAGGGCCCGCTGGGGGTCACGCTCCTCCAGGGGGCTGTCCTGGACCCACGCCCAGTCGGCCACGTAACGCTGTTCCCGGTAGTCCCACTCCGGGTAGGGTTGTCCTTCCCGGTTGATGGGCCGTTGAATCCCCGAGGCGCTGATCTGCGCCGGCTGGGGCACCCCCACCCCCACCCGGCCACCGGTGCCGCTGGTGTCCTCCGGCGGTATATCGAAATCAGGATCCCCCTGGGCATCCTTGGGGGACTGGCGGTTCTCGCGTTTCTGATCGGTCTTGCGCAGCACGCTGTCCTGCTCCGGGCGGCTCAGAGCCGACCGGTCCTCGGGACCTTCGTCCCGGGGGTAGACCGCACGGGCGGCATTCATCCCCCGCCCGGGCAGATAGGCATCGGCCCGCCGGTCGATGCCGATTTCCGGCAGGGCCAGGGTATCGAACAGCGTCCGGGCAATGCGGTAGGCATCCACCAGCGTGGCGTCGGGCTGCAGCAGCGGCGCCAGGCGCGCATCGGGCAGGGCCCCGCCCAGCGCGCCCTTGAGGGAGGCAAGTGCCATTGCGTAGTAGGCGTCCGCCGGCGCCCGGGGGGGCGCCTGGCTTTCAGCCAGGCGCAGGAGGCGCTGCAGGTAGCCCGGCACCCGATGCCCGATGCGGGCGTCGACCCGCAGGTCCTCGCACAGGTCGAACAGCAGCTGAAAGCGGAACATCGCTTCCCCGAAGGGGGCAAACAGCGGGCGCCAGGTGATGCGCTGATCGGCATCCACCGGCGGGTGCTCCATTCCGGCTTCGGCGAACAGGCGCTCGATCTGCCCCCGTTCGTAGGTGCCGAAGCAAAGATGGCCACCCCCGTGAAGTATTGCCAGCAGCGCCTCCTCGCGATCGGCGAGTACGGGAGGCACGAACAGGCGCTGACCATCGGTTTCCACCATGGGACGCCCGTCCCCGGGCCGCCAGAGCATGCCCTCCAGGGGATAGGGCGTGCCGTACCACGCCACCAGCAGCAGCTGCAGCAGGCGGCCATGGTGCAGGGTGCGGTAGCCGGGAACGGTCTCCATGAGCACGCTCAGGCTCTCGTCGCTCTCAAGGCGGAAGTAGGCCTCGCCCCGGGAGCGCCCGGCCTGCAGGATATCCGCGCCCCGCCGGGCCCAGGCGGTGAGCCCGCTTCGGCCGATCACCCCCCGCACCCGCAGGGCGCCCTCCAGATAGCCGGACAGGGCGAGGCGGCGTTCCGCGTAAAGCGTTTCAGCGGGCTGCAGCAGCTCCTCGAGGCCCTCGGCGCCCGCCTCGCCCCCCAGCTGGGCGTAGGGCGTGTTGAAATAGACTGTGGCACTGTCCAGATCCCGCTCGCACCAGTCGATGCCATGGCGGTACCAGCGGGCTTCGCCTGCCTCGCCCCAGGCCTCGAAAACCGCGCCCACCTGCCCCATGAAGCCCTGCACCGCCTTGTGGGAGCCCACCCACCGCGTGAACGCCAGCACCTGCTCCACCCAGGGGGTCAGCCCCCCGCAGCAGCGGACCGCCTCCGCAGAGCCGTGCAGGAACGCCTTGCCGGACTCGCGGTCGTGGAAGAAGATGGTGCGGGCCGCCTCCAACCAGTCCCGCACTGCCGCCGGTCCGTAGGGCTCCACTGCCGGCAGGGCCTGGCACGCGTCCCGGTGGGCCACGAAGCTGACCGCCTCCAGGTGCTGGAGGATCTGCTCGATTTCGACCAGGACTTCGGCGTCGCTCATGAGGGACGTCAGTGAACGGGCGACGCACCGAAGTGGGCCGTGATGATTTCCATCAGGGCTTCCACCAGCTCGGGATCGTCAGTGAGGGGATCGACCATGGCTGCCCGGCAGGCCTCGACCGGCTCCAGGCCCGCACTGATCAGCTGGGCCGCATACACCAGGGCCCGGGTGGAGGTCGCCTCTTCCAGGCCGTGATCCTTGAGGGAGCGGGCTTTGCGTCCGGCCGCCACCAGACGGTCCACCAGATCGGCCTCCACGGCGCCCGCCTCCTGGGCCACGATCCGCCGCTCCACGTCCTCGTCCGGGTAGCCGAAGCTCATGGCCACGAAGCGCTGCTTGGTGGAGGGCTTGAGGTCCTTGAGCACGGTCTGATAGCCCGGGTTGTAGGAAATCACCAGCATGAAGTCGTCATGGGCATCGATCACCTGGCTCTTCTTGTCCAGCGGCAGCTGACGCCGGTGATCGGTCAGCGGGTGGATGACCACGGTGGTATCGGTACGCGCCTCGACGATCTCGTCCAGGTAGCAGATCGCCCCTTCCTTGACCGCGCGGGTGAGCGGTCCGTCCTGCCACACCGTCTCATCCCCTTCCAGGAGAAAGCGGCCCACCAGGTCCGAGGCGCTCAGGTCCTCGTGACAGGAGACTGTCACGAGGGGGCGGCCCACGGCATGGGCGGCGTATTCCAGAAAGCGGGTCTTGCCGCAGCCGGTGGGTCCCTTGAGCATCACCGGCAGGCGCCGGGAATAGGCGGCCTTGAACAGCTCCAGCTCATTGCCCTGGGCCAGATAGAACGGAGCCTCGCCGTCCACCGGCTGCTGGATCACGTCGCGCTCAACGCCGCGGATGCGGTCAAGCAGCTTCTTCATGTCGGTCCTCTCGGTGTGGTATACGCGGTTGCGTGTCGGTCCGGAAACGCGTCGAACGCGTGGCGGCCGAACGCACGGGAGAATCTACGAAAGCCGGTCTTCCTGCTCGCAGCGCGAGTGCAGGTACAGATAGACATGCCTGGCGGTGCGCACGGCCATCTTGTCCGGTTCGGCGGGCAGGGCGTCGCGACGATCCATGTCCAGGCAGTTGCGGTAGTACACCAGCTCGCGCAGGTTGTCGCGCACCGCATTGAGGCTGGGGTCGCCCTTCACGAAGGCCTTGAACACTTCCAGCAGGTCGTCGCTGACAGGCATGGGCTTGCCGGCATGCTCGCCGTAGGCGGTCAACAGGCGGTGCATCAGCCCCATGGTCCGCTCCAGGGTCGGCTCCAGTGCCTGGGACTCCCCGGACTGCAGGCCTGCCTCCAGCTCGCCGATGGCCTCATCCACCGCCTCGAACTCCGCCGCCAGGGCCGCGTTCCTGTCCATCGCCTCGCTCCGTGGTTTCGCAAATATGGTCTGGTCACTCGATTGTGCTAAAATATTATACTTTACTAATATGGTCAGGTATAGGACACAGCCAGAACGCCGGGAGATCCCATGCAAAAACTCGTCAAGCTGATCAAGCTGAACAACCTGCAATACAACGCGAACCGGGATCCGGAATTCTACCGCCGGGTCGCCAACGAGGAGTTCCGCCTCCAGGCTCTGCTCGGCGGCAGCGGCACCGCCAGCTGCCGGTTCGAGGTGGAGGGCAACACCCTGTGCGAGACCAGCGTCGCGCTGCCCGGCACCTTCACCTGCACCTTTCAGTTCGACACGCCCGGCATCCGCATCGGCACGCTGACGGTAAGCAGCGGCAGCGAGAATTTCCAGCAGGACATCCGCCTGGACGTGATGGAGCACGCCTGGGTCGGTTGAGGACCATGGCCTGAACGGCCATGGACGATTTGCATGGTGGAGCGGCGGGTGCGTTCGGAACGGCCCGTCAGCCTCCCCATCCGTACTGCTCCAGAAACTGGGGCAGACGCTCCAGGACCTCCTCCCGGCCGAAGAACCGGTCGGCCCGGGCCAGGCGCATCTCATCGCGCAGCTCCTCGTCCCCCCCGAAGCAGAACACCGGCAGATTGATCTGGTACTGCATCCTCAGCACCCGGATCACGTCCAGGGGATCGAAAGCTTCCACCTCGTCCAGATCCAGCAGCAGAAAGCGATAGAGCAGGGCCTCGTGCCAGTCCCCCAGGTCCTCGACGTCGTCGACCACCGCCATCTCCCACCCCTGGGGCGTGGTCTCGAGCAGCCTGCGTTGCATTTCCGGGTCCGTGGTCATCACGATGAACCGGCGCTGCAGGCGTTTTTCGATGGTCGGTTCAGTCATGCTCAAGGCTCCTCACGGGCTCCGCGGCCCATTCGATCAACCGGGCCCAGTGCAGCCCGTCCCGTTGACCCAGTGCGCCGGCCAGCATCGGCTCAAGAGCGTCGGCGCGCGGTGGCTGTCCCACCAGCGGCCCGCCGTCGACGCCGGCGGACAGGGCGATGCGTGCGATCCGCCCGTTGACCAGCAGCAGCCGCACCCACCCGCCGTCGGCGCTGCGCTCCAGCAGATAGGTCCGGTGGTTGAGCTTGATTCCGCCGGCAACCGCCGGTCTGCCCGGCTCGTCCCATGGGTTCTCGGCCTCCTCGCCCGCCGCCTCCACCGCCGACCGTTCGAGGTCCGTGAGCCGGTCGGCGACCAGACGCCACCCCAGCTCGGCGGTCACGGTGTCGCGGAAAACCTGGCTCAGATCCGC
>DATFLG010000170.1:0-12435 GCA_035267985.1 Gammaproteobacteria bacterium
CACCGCCACGTAGGCGGAAAAGAATCCCCATACCGAGCTCACCACGCGGTCGGACATGGCCTTGCGACCCACCTTCACGGGAAGCTCGGCGCTGGGATGGATGAGCAGCGCGATCTCGCGCTTTCCCTGCTTGAGCAGCAGGAGAAAGCGGATCACCTTCATGCCCCCGCCGGTGGAGCCGGCACAGCCACCGATGAAGCTGGCGAACAGCAGCATCACCGGCAGAAATCCCGGCCACGCATAGAACGCCGTGGTGGTGAAACCCGCCGTGGTGCCTATGGACACGGCCTGGAACAGCCCGTGGTGCAGGGCGGCCCAGAAAGAGTCAAAGGTGCCGGTGACATACAAGTACACCACCGCGATGGCGGCCACACCCCCCAGGATGGCGAAGTAGGCGCGCGCCTCGGGGTCGAGCAGATAGGTTCGCAGCCTGCGGGTGCGCCAGGCCGCAAAGTGCAGGGAGAAGTTCAGCCCCGCCAGGAGCATGAACACCACCGCCACCAGCTCGATGGCGGTGTTGTTGAAGTAGCCGATGCTGTCGTCGTGGGTGGAGAAGCCACCGATGGCGACCGTGGAAAAACTGTGGCCGACGGCGTCGAAGGGCGTCATGCCCGCGAGCCAGTAGGCCACGGCGCAGGCCAGGGTCAGGCCCAGGTAGATGTACCACAGGGCCTTGGCGGTCTCGGCGATGCGCGGGGTGAGCTTGGTATCCTTCACCGGGCCGGGGGTCTCGGCCCGGTACAGCTGCATGCCGCCTATGCCGAGCATGGGCAGCACGGCCACTGCCAGCACCACGATGCCCATACCCCCGAGCCACTGCAGCTGCTGGCGGTAGTACAGGATGGAACGGGGCAGCAGGTCGATGCCCGTCATCACCGTCGCGCCGGTGGTGGTCAGGCCGGAGAACGACTCGAACACGGCGTCAGCCGGTGACATGTGGGGCCGGTCGGCCAGCATGAAGGGCAGGGCGCCGGCCAGTCCCAGGGCCGTCCAGAACAGGGTCACCACCACGAACCCGTCGCGCAGTCGCAGCTCGCGGCGCCGCCCGCGCACCGGCCACCAGCACACCAGGCCGATGCCGAGAATCAGGACAAACCCGAGCAGGAACGGCGCCGACTCGCCGTCGCCGTACCATCGCGACACCACGGCGGGCGGCAGCATGGTGGCGCTGAACACCATGAGCAGCAGCCCCAGCACGCGCTGAACCGCTGTCAGTTGCATCGCAGGTCCCTCTGGCCGGGGACAGGCGGCCTTCAGAAGAAGGTCACCCCCACCTGGAACAGGCGCTCCACCTCCGGTATGCGCTGCTTGTCCACCAGGAACAGGATCACGTGGTCTTCGGGCTCAACCAGCGTGTCATGATGAGCCATGACCACATCGTCGCCCCGCACGATGGCGCCGATGGTCGTCCCCGGCGGCAGGCGGATCTCGCCGATGGCCCGCCCGACCACCTTCGAGGTGCCCGCGTCCCCATGGGCCACCGCCTCGATGGCTTCCGCCGCACCGCGGCGCAGGGAATGCACAGCCACCACGTCCCCCCGGCGCACATGGGTGAGCAGGCTGCCGATGGTCGCCTGCTGGGGGGAGATCGCGATGTCGATGGCCTCGCTCTGCACCAGGTCGACGTAGGAGGCGCGGTTGATCAGGGACATGACCTTGCGCGCCCCCAGGCGCTTGGCCAGCATCGCAGAGAGAATATTGGCCTCTTCGTCGTTGGTGAGCGCGCAGAACACGTCGGTGTCCTCGATGTTCTCCTCCACCAGCAGCTCCTGGTCGGCGGCGTCCCCCTGCAGCACGATGGTCTTGTCCAGCCACTCCGACAGGTTGCGTGCACGCTGGGGGTCGCGCTCGATGATTTTCACCTGGTACTTGCCTTCCAGCACCTGGGCGAGACGCATGCCGATGTTGCCGCCGCCGGCGAGAATCACGCGCTTGCAGCTCTTGTCGACCTTGCGCAGCTCGGCGACCACGGCACGGATGTGCCGGCGGGCGGCGACGAAGAACACCTCGTCGTCCGCCTCTATGACGGTGTCGCCCTCGGGGATGATGGGCTTGCCGCGCCGGAACACCGCCGCCACCCGGGTCTCCACCGTGGGCAGATGCTCCTTCAGCCGGCTCAGCTCGTGGCCGACCAGCGGCCCCCCGTAGTAGGCGTGCACCCCCACCAGCTGCACGCGCCCGCCGGCGAAGTCCAGAACCTGGAGGGCACCCGGGAATTCGATCAGCCGCTGGATGTAGTCAGTGACCAGCTGCTCGGGGCTGATCAGCACGTCGATGGGCAGGGCTTCCTGCGCGAAGAGCTTGGGATGCTTGAGGTATTCGCTGGCCCGCACCCGGGCGATCTTGGTGGGGGTGTGAAACAGCGTGTAGGCCACCTGGCAGGCGATCATGTTGGTCTCGTCGCTGTTGGTCACGGCGATGACCATGTCCGCGTCTTCCGCACCCGCCCGGGTGAGAATCTCCGGGTGTGCAGCGTGGCCCGCGACGGTGCGGATGTCCAGGCGATCCTGCAGATCCTGGAGAATCTGGGGATGCTCGTCCACCACCGTGATCTCGTTGGCTTCGCTCGCCAGGTTGTGGGCCAGCGAGGCGCCCACCTGCCCGGCGCCGAGGATGATGATCTTCATGGGCCGCCATCCGCGGACCGGCTAACGTCGCGCACCTTCACTCCTAGTCACTCCCCTTCTTGAACTCGATGCCCAGCGCGCGCAGCTTGCGGTACAGGTGCGTGCGCTCCATGCCCACCCGCTTGGCGAGGCGGCCCACGCTGCCTCCCGACTCCTGGAGCTGGTGCTCCAGGTAGGCCTTCTCGAACTGCTCGCGCGCGTCGCGCAGGGGCAGGTCATAGGACACCGCCACCTGGGCCGGCGCTGCTTCGGTGCGCGCCGGCAGGACGCTGAGCGCCGCCTCCACCTCGCGCACGTCGATCTCCTCGCCCGTGCCCAGAATGAGCAGCCGCTGGACCAGGTTCTTGAGCTCGCGAATGTTGCCGGGCCAGTGGTAGTTGCGCAGACGGTTCTGGGCGGCCACCGTGAATCGACGGAAAGGCAGGTTCTCCCGATCGGCGAAGTAGTTCGCATAGTAGCTGAGCAGCTCCGGGACGTCCTCCAGGTGCTCACGCAGGGCGGGAATCGTCAGGGGCACCACGTTGAGATGATAGTACAGATCCTCCCGGAAGCGGCGCACGCGCACCTCGTCCTCCAGGTCCCGGTGGGTGGCGGCCACGATGCGCAGATCCACGCTCACCGGATCGGTGCCACCGACGCGCAGGAAGGCGTGGGTCTGGAGCACGCTGAGCAGACGGGCCTGGGTCTGGGGATCCATGTCGGCGATATCGTCCAGGTACAGGGTCCCGGCGTTGGCCTGCTCCAGACGCCCGTAGTGCAGGCGCTCGTCCTCCTCGCTGCCGAACAGCTCCACCGCCGAGTTCTCCCGGGAAATCGAGCCCACGCCCACCTCCACGAAGGGCCCGTCCCTCCTGGGGCTGTGGGCATGCAGGTAGTGGGCGAAGGTCTTCTTGCCGCTGCCGGGCTCGCCCCGCACCAGCACCCAGGTGTCGTGCTGCGCCACGCGCCGGACCTGCTCGCGCAGCTGCTGGAGCCGGTCGCTACGGCCTACCGGTTCCACCACCGGTTCGCCCTGTCGGCGCAGGCCCACGTTCTCCCGCTGCAGCCGGTCGGCCTGCAGGGCACGCTCCACGGTGAGCAGCAGCTTGGCCAGGGAGATGGGCTTTTCGATGAAATCGTAAGCCCCCAGGCGGGTGGCCTCCACGGCGGTCTCCACCGTACCGTGGCCTGACATGACGATGACCGGGCAGGGCAGGCCGCCCTCGGCCTCGGACCATTCCCGCAGCAGGGAAATGCCGTCCACGTCCTGCATCCATATATCCAGCAGGATCAGGTCCGGACGCCGGGCCCGGCGGGCCTGGCGCGCGGACTCGCCGCTGTCGGCCACGCTCACCTCATAGCCCTCGTCCTCCAGAATCTCCTGGACCAGGCTGCGGATATCGGGCTCATCGTCCACCACCAGGACGTGGGCAACGCTCATGGTGCACACCCTTGCAGAATGCCGGTTCGCTCCGGGGAGCGTCGCGCCATCCTAACGCAACTGTCTGGCGCGGGAGTAGTCGCCATCAGCCGGCGGCTCACACGGAGGAGCCGGCGTCCTGCCCGCCCGCCGGAACCGGGAGCCGTTCCTGCGGCTCGATGGTGCGCAGGCGGATGCGGATGCGCGCGCCGGTGGGCCGCAGGTTGCGCGCCTCGATGACGCCGCCATGCTCCTCGACAATCTTCTTGACGATGGCCAGGCCCAGCCCCGTGCCTCTGGCCTTGGTGGTGACATAGGGCTCGAAGAGCTGGTCGAGCAGGCCGTCCGGAAACCCGGGGCCGTTGTCCTGCACCGACAGCTCCACGTAGCCGCTGTGCAGCTCGTCCACGCAGCGGGTGGCCACCTGCACCCGGGCGTCGGGCTGACCGGCAGTGGCCTCCTGGGCGTTCTTGAACAGATTGTGCAACAGCTGACGCAGCCGCCCGGCATCGGCCTCGACCCGCGGGTTGTGGCCGTCCAGCTCCGACTCGATGTGCAGCCCCGGCACGTGGTCCCGATACAGCTCCAGGACCTCCAGGATCAGCGCGTTGAGCTCCACCGGCCGACGCTGTATCTGGGGCGCCCGGGCGTACTCGGTGAAGGCGTTGACCATCTCCTTCATGGCCTCCACCTGCTGCACGATGGTGTGGGTGGCCCGATCCAGCACCTCGGCGTCCTTGAGGGTGGAATTGGCCAGGTACTTGTGGCGCAGCCGCTCGGCCGACAGCTGTATCGGGGTCAGGGGATTCTTGATCTCATGGGCCAGGCGCCGGGCCACCTCCCCCCAGGCGGCGTCGCGCTGCGCCTGGATCAGGGCGGTGACGTCGTCGAAGACCAGCACCATGCCGCCCGGGCGCACCCCCTCGCCGGGCAGGGCCGTGCCCCGGCACAGCAGCACCTGGCGGCCGCGGGCACCGAACAGGGCGATTTCCTCATGCCACTCCCGGTCGCCGGCATGGGCGTGCAGGGCGGCGGAGTCCAGAAAGGCGTCAAGGAAGGGATGGTGCTGCTTGAGGCCCGCCAGCCCCTCGCCCAGGCTGTCGCGCAGATCCACTCCCAGGATATGGCTGGCGGCTCCGTTCACCGTCCGCAGCTTCAGGTCGCGAGACAGGCTCATCACTCCCGAAGACAGGCTCCCCAGCACGGTTTCCAGGTAGGCACGCTGGCCTTCCACCTGCTGCTGGGAGCGCCGCGCCTGGTCCCGGGCCCGGGCGATGCGCCGGGTCATGCTGTTGAACGAGCGCACCAGAAAGCCCAGCTCGTCCTCGCTGGATACCGGCAACTGCTTGTCGTAGTCCCCTTCGGCCACCGCCCGGGTGCCTTCGGCCAGCTCGCGGATGGGCGCCACCAGGCGGCGGGCGGAGTAGAACGCCGCCCAGACCGCCGACAGCAGGCTGAGCAGCAGCACCAGTGACAGGGTCAACGTGTAGCTGTACTTGAGGGGCTTGCGCAGGTAAGCCAGCTCCTTGTAGCGCGCGAACGCCGACTGCACGCTGTCGGCCAGCTTGTTCAGCCGGTCCGGCACCCGGTAGAGGGCCTGCAGCAGGCGCGGCTCCCCCACCGGGGTCTCCGGCGACACGGGCACCACGGCGCGCACGTACAGGCCGCTGTCGCCCACCGGGTCCAGCCCCACGTAGGGCTGTCCCCGGCGCGCCTGCAGCATCACCTCTTCGGCGGGGCGGTTGGGCACGATGTCGGCGGGGTCCACGCTGCTGGAGGCGATGATGCGCCCGTTTCCGCCCAGCAGGGTCAGCTCCGAGGCACCGCTGCGCACCCGCAGGTCGTAGAGGTTCAATGGCGCCACCGCCGGCGGGGTCTCGGAAATCTGGTCGGCCAGGCGCTCGGTCAGGGTCAGTCGCTCGCGCAGGCGCACGTCGAAGGCCGCCCGGCTGAGTTCCAGGGAATCCCCCAGCGCCTTCTCGATGCGCACGTCGAACCAGCTGTCGATCCCGCGATGGAGAAACTGCAGGGAAAAATAATAGACGACCGACACCGGAAGCACCGCCAGCACCACGAACATGACCACCAGCCGGCCGGTCAGCCGGGCGCCGGCGGCCCGGGTGCGGTACTGGGAGACGAGCCAGTACAGGTTGGCGCCGATCAGCGCCGTGAGCACCACCAGGCCCAGGGCATTGACCAGCAGCAGCCAGGAGTAGAGCTGGCCGAAGCGCTCGGAGTTGTGGGTGGCGTCGCTCATGAACGACAGCGACACCAGCAGCAGGACGAACAGGGCCACCATGGCCAGCAGGCCCCAGCGCGTGCGCCTTACCCTTTGAGCGGCCATGTGTACCAGTCCGTGCTCAGGTGCCACTGGGGGGTGACATAGGCCCACACCCGCATGGGCGTGGGCAGCGCCTCGATGTCCAGGGAAGCCTGCAGGCGGCCCACGTAACGGTAGCCGGGGGTCAGCAGATGCTCGTCCAGCATGGGAAAGTTGTGGATGATGCCCATGGACTCCAGGGCGTCCTGCAGTGCCTGGTGGCTGGAAACCACGCCGGTATTGAGATTCTTGACCAGATAGCGCTCACTGAGGGCGTGGTACTGCAGCCGGTAGCGCTGGTGCAGGTCCGCCACCACCTGGCTCCAGAGCCAGTCCCGGTTGCGCACCACCTGCATGTGGATGTCGATGGTCAGCGGAACCCCGTTGTGCAGGGCCTCCAGGGCCGCCGAGCTGAGATGGAAATCAATACGCGCGTCCAGATGGTAGACGGCGTTGATCAGCACGGTGTGGGCGGAGCGGATCCAGAACGAGCCGGCCTGCTCGGCCCGGACCGGCACCGAAAGCATGCAGGCCATCCCCAGCGCAAACAGCGTCGCCCGCAGGCGGCGGTGGTTCGCTGCTTTGCCCTGAAAGGCCGTCATCGGGCGTGGATACCGTTCATGGCTTGGCCAGCAGCGCGTAATAGAAGCCGTCCATGGCTTCCTCGCCGGGCAGAATCTGCCGGCCGTGGGCGCAGGTCGTTCCCCAGGGGCCGTCGATGGCGCACTCCCGCGCCCCGGGTTGTGCCGCAAGGAAACGGGCCATCTGCTGTGCGTTCTCCTCGACCAGCACCGAGCAGGTCGCATACAACAGGATACCGCCCGGTGCCAGCAGGGACCATACGGCGGCCAGCAGGGCCTGTTGCTGACTCACCAGGGCGTCCACGTCCCGGGATCTGCGCAGCACCTTGATGTCCGGATGCCGGCGGATCACCCCGGTGGCGGTGCAGGGCGCATCCAGCAGAATGCGGTGAAAGGGCCGTCCGTCCCACCAGCTGCCTGGCTGCGCGCCGTCCGCAGCCACCAGCGAGGCCTCCAGCCCGAGCCGGCCCAGGTTCTCCCGCACCTTCTCCAGACGGGCGGGATCGATGTCCAGGGCCGTGAGGTCGCAATCCGCCGTCTCCAGAATATGGGCCGTCTTGCCGCCGGGGGCGGCGCACATGTCCAGTACGCGCATGCCGGGCTCCACCTGCAACAGCTGCGCGGCCAGCTGCGCGGCGCCGTCCTGCACCGAGACCGCACCCGACCCGAAGTCCGGCAGCTGCTCCACCGGCACCGGCGCCTCCAATGTCAGCCCGTGGGTGGTATGGGGCGCCACCCGGGCCTCGAGACCGGCGTCGGCCAGGCGCCCGCAATAGGCCTCTCGGCTGCCCCGGCGCCCGTTGACCCGCAGGGTCATGGGAGGGCGGGCGTTGTTGGCGGCGGTCACCACCTCCCAGTGGCCGGGCCAGTCCGCACGCAGCCGGTCCAACAGCCACTGGGGATGGGCGTACCGGGCGGCCGGAACCCGGTCCGCCGAGGCTTCCCGGGTCCGGGCTTCGCGCTGGTAGCGGCGCAGCACGCCGTTCACCAGCCGCGCGGCCCAGGGTTTGCCCAGCGCCCGGGCCACTTCCACGGTCTCGTGGACGGCGGCGTGGGAAGCGACCGCCATGTGGCTCAACTGATACAGGCCCACCAGCAGCAGGCAGCGGATATCCGCATCCCGCGCCTTCAGGGGCCGATCCAACAGATCTCCCAGCACCACGTTCAGGCGCGGATACCAGCGCAGGGTGCCGTAGCACAGCTCCTGCGCCAGAGCCCGGTCCCGCGGTTCGGGCAGCCGCCGGGGCAGCGGGGCCAGCGCCGCGGTCAGGGAGCGGCGCTGCTCCAGCACTTCCATCAGTGCCGCCACAGCGGCCTGTCGCGGCCCCACGGCGAACGTCACCCTCGTGTTTCGGACGGCCCCAGACGCACGCCCGTGAACGGCCGGGCGTTGGCCAGGGCCCCGGCCTCGGTGGGCCGCCTGCCCGGCCACTGGGCCTGCAGGATGCGCAGTACGCCGTGCCCGCAGGCCACGTCGATGCCCGCCGCGCCGGCCGCCACCACGGTGCCAGGCGGTGCATGGGCAGCGCCGTCCAGGACCTGGCTGCGCCACACCCGCAAGGGCTGATCGGCGCAGCGGGTCTGGGCCACCGGCCAGGGGTTGAATGCCCGCACCTGGCGGTCCAGTTGCTCGGCGCTGTGGCGCCAGTCGAGCTCCGCCTCGGCCTTGTGGATTTTCTCGGCATAGGTGGCGGCGCCCTCGTCCTGGGGGCGGGCCTCGATCCGGCCCTGGAGAATGGCCTCCAGGGAGCGGCCCAGCAGCTCGGCTCCCAGGCCGGCCAGCCGGTCATGGAGGTCGCCGGCGGTGTCCGCGGCCCCGACGGGGCAGCGGGCCTGGGCCAGCAGGGGGCCGGTGTCCAGGCCGCGCTCCATTTGCATGAGGGTCACGCCGGTCTCGGCGTCGCCGGCCAGCAGGGCGCGCTGGATGGGGGCGGCGCCCCGCCAGCGGGGCAACAGGGAGGCGTGCACGTTCACGCAGCCGCGGCGGGGCAGGGCGAGCACCGGCGGCGGAAGCAGCAGGCCGTAGGCCACCACCACCATCAGGTCCGGGGACAGGGCCTGGAGGGAGGCGAGGGTTTCCCCGTCGCGCAGGCTGGCGGGCTGGCGCACCTCCACGCCGGCCTGGCGTGCGGCCTCCTTCACCGGGCTGGGCCGCAGCCGTCGCCCACGGCCGGCGGGCCGGTCGGGCTGGGTGTAAACCGCCACCACCGGATGCGGGGCAGCCAGCAACGCCTGCAGGGCGGGCACCGCAAAATCCGGCGTGCCGGCGAATACGACGTTCATGGAGTGGCCCTGAAATCAGATGCAGACCGAGGATACGCGTCCGTGCGCTCCCGCGCATCCATGGCTGGAGCGCGGGCAGCGTCTGCAACGGTCCCTGGCACGGGCGCCGGGTGCCGGCAGGTCTCAGATAACGGGCTGCGCCTGTTGCTGGGCGGGCGTCTCCAGGGTGCCCTGGCGGCGCTGCTTGTCGAGCTTCTTGCGGATACGCTGGCGCTTGAGGCTGGAGAGGTAGTCCACGAACAGCTTTCCATCCAGATGATCGAGCTCATGCTGGATGCACACGGCCAGCAGGCCCTCGGCCTCCATCTCCACGGTTTCACCCTCGCGGGTCAGGGTCCGCACCCGGATGCGGTCGGCCCGGCTCACGCGCTCATAGATCCCCGGCACCGACAGGCACCCCTCCTCCATTTCCTCCTCGCCCTCGCGGGAGAGGATTTCCGGGTTGATCAGGCACAGGGGCTGATCGCGCTCCTCGGAGATGTCGATGACCACCACGCGCTTGGCCACGTTGACCTGGACCGCGGCCAGGCCGATGCCCGGGGCCTGGTACATGGTCTCGAGCATGTCGTCCAGCAGTTGACGCACTTCACCGTCCACCTTCTCCACCGGCTTGGCCTTGGTGCGAAGGCGGGGATCCGGAAAATGCAGAATATCGAGAATCGCCATGTGAAGTCCGTCACCGATTGACTTAAAGCAAAACACTAGAGTGCCGAATTAGGAAGATAATAGTGGAAGTTCAGGCCTGTTTTCCACACTTTGTGCACCAGGGTTTTTCCGCTAAACTGCCGCGAGGCTGGGTATTTTCCGGGACGGGCCCCATGACGCCGGCTGCAACAGAACGAACCACAAAGGGACGCCCATGAAACTGAAGACTCTGCTCGGCGTGGCACTCGCCGTGCTGCTCACCGGGGTTGCTCTGGCCGATACCATCGCCCTGAACCCCAATCATCCCGACCGCTACGTGGTGGTCAAGGGCGATACCCTGTGGGACATTGCCGGGCGGTTTCTCAAAGACCCCTGGCACTGGCCCGAAGTGTGGTACGTCAACCCGCAGATCAAGAATCCCCACCTTATCTATCCCGGGGACGTGATCACCCTGAGCTACGTCAACGGCAAGCCCCGCCTGGCGGTGCAGCGGGGACGGCCCACGGTCAAGCTCTCGCCCCACGCGCGACCCGAGCCCCTGACCCGGGCCATTCCCACCATTCCCATCGACGCCATCCAGCAGTTCCTGACCCAGCCCCTGGTCACCGACAAGAACGAGCTCAAAAACGCCCCCTACGTGGTGGAGATCGCCCAGGAGCATGTGATCGGCGGCCCCGGGGACCAGATGTACGTGCGCGGTCTGAAGAGCAGCGGCCATACCCGCTACAGCGTGTACCGGCCCGGCAAGCCCCTGGTGGACCCTGACACCAACGAGGTGCTGGGCTACCAGGCGATCTTCGTGGGCGACGCCACCCTCAAGCGCTTCGGTGATCCTTCAACCCTGGTGCTCACCAAGGCCGACCGGGAGGCTCTGGTGGGGGACCGGGTGCGCCCCGTGAGCCAGGAGCAGATCAAGGCCAATTTCATGCCCCATGCGCCGAAGCAGCATGTGGACGGGCGGATCATCTCGGTGCTGGGCGGCGTCTCCCAGATCGGGCAGTATCAGGTCGTGGTGCTCAACCGCGGCCGGCGCGAAGGTCTGAACCCGGGCACGGTGCTCGCCATCTATCAGACCGGGCGGGTGATTCGCGACACCGTCAGCGACAAGCACGGTGACACGGTCAAGCTGCCGGACGAACGAGCCGGGGAGCTGATGGTGTTCCGCAGCTTTGATCGGGTAAGCTACGGGCTGGTGATGCGGGCGACCCGCGCCCTGCACGTCGAAGACCGCGTGCGCAACCCCTGAGGTCGCCTCCCGGTGCCATGGAATGGCGCCGTCGCCCCTCGGGGATCCCGCCCGGGGGATGTCGCAAAGGAGCGGCGATGAGCACAGATCCGTCAGAACCCCGGGCGCCCGGTCCGGGAAACGGCCTGCCGGATGACGAACTCTCCTACTGGCTGGCGCTGGTGCGGGCCCCGGGCATCGGCCCTGCCCGGTTTGCCGCATTGCTCGGCCACAGCGGATCGGCCCGACGCCTGTTCGAGGACACCGGCCCGCCACTGAAGCTGGACCCGGAGACACTGGAGTACCTGCGCAGGCCCGCCTGGGCCGCGGTGGAGACCGACCTGCGCTGGCGGGACGAAGCCCCGCAACAGCGCCATATCCTCGTCCTGGACGACCCCCGTTACCCCCAGCGGCTGCGCCAGATCAGCGACCCGCCCCCGGTGCTTTATGTGCAGGGGGATCCCACCGCGCTGAGCTGGCCCCAGCTGGCCGTCGTGGGCAGCCGCAATCCCACCACTCCCGGGGAACGCACCGCCCGGGAATTCGCCGCCCACCTGGCCGCCGGCGGACTGGGAATCACCAGCGGCCTGGCCCAGGGCATCGACGCCGCCGCCCACCGGGGCGCCCTGGACAGTGACGGAATCAGCGTCGCCGTGCTGGGCACGGGGCCTGACCGGGTCTATCCGGCCCGTCACCGCGAGCTGGCCCACGAGGTCGGGGCGGCCGGCGCGCTGGTCAGCGAATTCCCGCCCGGCGCCGGCCCCCGGGCCGAGCACTTCCCCCGGCGCAACCGGGTGATCAGCGGTCTGAGCGTGGGCACCCTGGTGGTGGAGGCCGCGATGCGCTCCGGCTCCCTGATCACCGCCCGCCACGCCCTGGAACAGGGGCGGGAGGTGTTCGCGATCCCCGGCTCCATCCACAACCCCCTGGCCCGGGGCTGCCACGCCCTGATCCGTCAGGGCGCCAAGCTGGTGGAAACGGCCGGCGACGTCATCGAGGAGCTTGGAGGGCTGGCCCCGCCACCGTGCCCGCAGGCGGCGTCCGAGGCCGCCCCGGAACCGGAAGCGGCATCACTGGAGCAGTTGCAACTGCTTGAAATAATGGGCTTTGAACCCACCTCCATCGACGAACTGGTCAGCCGCAGCGGATTGACGCCGGAGGCGGTTTCCTCCATGCTCCTGATCCTAGAGTTGCGGGGGTATGTCACCTCCTGCCCAGGCGGGCGCTACGCGCGCGGCGATAAAGAGGCCCCGAGATGAAAGAGAACGTGCTCGATGTCCTGATGTATCTGTTCGAGAACTACTATCTGGACGACGAGACCGAGTTCGATCCGGATCGGGAATCGCTGCACGGAG
>DATFLG010000171.1:0-8003 GCA_035267985.1 Gammaproteobacteria bacterium
CTCGGCAAGCTGCGGGTGGCCACCGAGCGCATGGCCCGGGAGATCCGCGAGGTACGCCGCGACCCCGGTGGCTACGCCATCACCACCATGACCGCCTCGGATCTGGTATTCACCAAGGCCGACGGCACGCGGGTGACCCTCAAGTCGAGCCCGCCGCAGATCACCCTGGCCTATGACAGCCCCGCCGGCGCCCATACCCTGTGCGACCAGGTGGGCAGTGCCGGCTTCCAGTACCTGCAGGCCGACGGGTCGACGGCGGCCACCGGACCCGGGGACGTGAAGTTCGTGGTCATCCAGGTGGTGCTCACCGCCAACGGCAACAACTATCCCCAGCGCACCCGGGTGGCGCTGCGCAACAGCTCATGAACGGGCCCGACAAGCATCAGCGGGGCGTGGTCACGGTGGCGGGCGCCGTGTTTCTGATCGTGGTGGTGCTGCTGATGCTGCTGGTGGCCCTGCGCATGGCTGCCTCGGACATGACCGATAGCGCGCTTCAGAACGACGGCATCGACGCCCTGTTCCTGGCCGAAAGCGGCCTGCAGCGCGCCGCCTACCGCTACGGCGCCGGCACCGCCTGCACGAGCCTGGCCCCGGACGGGCCGGTGAGCTTCGGGCGGGGCACGTTCACCGTGCAGTCCGCCGCGCTGGTGTCCGGACTTTGCCGGGTGCAGGTCACCGGTACCGTGAACGTGGCGGCCGGCAAAGCCCGGCGGACGGTGCAGGCCGACCTGCGCCCCGGGAGCGGCGGAGGCTGGGCCGTGGGCAACGGCGGCACGCTGCTTCGATGGCTCAACGGCAGCTGGAACGCGGTTTCCTCGGGTACCGCCCGGGATCTGAATGGACTCTACTGCGCCGCAGCCGATGACTGCTGGGCGGTCGGCGCCGGGGTGGCGCTGCATTGGAACGGAACCACGTGGCAGACGACCAATTTCGGGGCTTTCCTGCGCCTCAATGCCGTGAGCTGCCTGCCCGGAAACCCGAACGACTGCTACATGGCCGCGGACTACGGCCCCTATGGGCTGGTGTTGCGCCGGGGACCGGGAGGGGGATGGACCATACCCGCGTACACCTGGAACGAATCCTATACCGATGTCAGCTGCGCTACCGGTACCTGTTTCTTGACCACCAACAGGGGCCGTGTCCTTCGCGGCACAGGCACTGCGTGGGCATTGGAGAATTCCGGAACCAGTGTGTCCCTCAACGGCGTGGATTGCGATCCCGCCAGCGGCGAATGCTGGGCGGTGGGAGATGCGAACCACAAGGACTTCATGGTGGATCACCGTCTCGGCAGCTGGTCGCCCAGCGCGTTGAGCCTGGGAAACAAAGCATCCGCGTTGCGCTCGGTGTCCTGCGCGGCCGCCAACGACTGCTGGGCGGTGGGCGACGCCATCACCAACGGTCCTCCCGCAGGCCGGGGGGACGTGCTGCTCCACTGGGACGGCGGCGCATGGGTCCGGGTGGGCCCTTATACCGCCATTCCGGACGTCTCCCTGTTCGGCCTCCAGTGCCTGTCCGGCAGCGACTGCTGGGCAGTGGGTGCCGGCGGCACGGCGGTGCACTGGGACGGAACCGGCTGGAGCCAGTACGCCACCCCCACCACCGCCCAGCTCAATGATGTGGCCTTCCCCCCCGGCAGCGGTGGCGGCGGCGTGACGCTGGTGCACTGGCACGAAGTGGTGAAGTGACGGCACCGGAATTGCATCGACCCTCCACAACCAAGAGCGGCGTCACTGGACTGACGCAATCCTGTAGAGAGATTTGTCATGCTGGCTCTGAAACGCAAGGCGGCTGAGCGGGCACCGGCGGCCCTGGTGCAAACCCCCGAAGGTGTCGCCCTGGCCCGGGTGGACCGGCGCAGCGGCGGTCCCCGGGTGGAGCGATGCCGATTCGAGCCCATCCCCGAAGGCGGCGACCGGGAGCAGGCTCTGCGCCGGCTGGTGCGCAGCCAGGGCCTGGGACGCCGGGCCTGCAGCGCGGTGATGGACCTGGGCAGCTATCAGCTGCTGCTGGTGGAAGCGCCGGACGTCCCGCCGGCGGAGCTGCGCGCCGCCATGCGCTGGCGGATTCGGGACCTGATCGATTTCCACGTGGACGACGCCGTGATTGACGTGTTCGATGCGCCCCCCACGGGGGCCGGCGGGGCCCAGCGTCAGCTCTATGTGGTGGTGGCCCGAGCCAACGTGGTCCGGGAACAGGTGGAGCTCTACCAGAGGGCCGGCGCGGACCTGCAGATCGTGGACGTTCCCGAGCTGGCCCTGCGCAACGTGGCGGGACTGCTGCCCGAGGACGACACCGGGGTCGCCATGCTCTACTTCAACGCCGGGCGCGGGCTGATCACCCTGACCCGCCGGTCGACCCTTTACCTGGCCCGGACCCTGGACGTGGGCTGGGAGCAGCTCGGGGATGGCGCCGATCCTGAGCATGCCGGCCAGCTGCTGGACACCCTGGCCCTGGAGGTACAGCGCTCCCTGGACTATTACGACCGGCACTTCCAGCAGGCGCCGGTCAACACCCTGGTCATCGCGCCGGGACCGCAGCCCGCGCCCCGGATGGTGGGCCACCTGCAGCAAAGCCTGGGCATGAACGTGCGGGAGCTGGACAGCGGGGTGCTGCTCGAGGGCGGCGACGGCTCCGTGGACCGGCGCCACGGCGGCCCGTGCCTGCTGGCCCTGGGGGCGGCCCTGCGTACCGAACGCCGGTCCCTGTAAGGCCTGTCGCATCCCGGGCCGCGCGCTCGCGGCCCGAGGCCGCAGACACCTAGGCGTTCCGCCCCTCCATGCCCAGCTCCTTGATCTTGCGGGTCAGGGTATTGCGCCCCCAGCCCAGCAGCCGGGCGGCGTCCTGGCGGCGCCCGCCGGTGCGCTTGAGGGCGGTTTCGATCATGATGCGCTCGAACTGGGGGGTGGCCTCGTTCAGCAGTCCCTGCTCGCCCCGGGCCAGCTGCTGATCGGCCCAGCGCCGCAGGGCCGCCTCCCAGTTCGATGCCGTACCGGCTTCCGGCTCCTGGCCCCGATGCAGCTCCGGGGGCAGGTCGTCCATATGGATCTCCTGTCCGGAGGCCATGACCGTGAGCCAGCGGCACAGGTTCTCCAGCTCCCGGACGTTGCCCGGCCACTCCAGGGCGCACAGGTAGGCTTCCACGTCGGGGCGCAGGGTCTTGGGCTCCACGTCCAGCTCCCGGGCGGCGCTGTTGAGAAAGTACGCCAGCAGCAGGGGGATGTCCTCCCGGCGCTCGCGCAGTGCGGGGATGTGGATGCGGATCACGTTCAGACGGTGGAAAAGGTCCTCCCGGAACCCGCCTTCCTTCACCCGCTGCTCCAGGTCCTGGTGGGTCGCGGCGATGATGCGCACGTCCACCTTCACCGGGGTATGACCGCCGACCCGGTAGAACTCCCCGTCCGCCAGCACCCGCAGCAGGCGCGTCTGAAGCTCGGCGGGCATGTCGCCGATCTCGTCCAGGAACAGGGACCCGCCGTCGGCCTGCTCGAAGCGACCCACCCGCCGGTTCTGGGCGCCGGTGAAGGCACCGCGCTCGTGGCCGAACAGCTCGGACTCCAGCAGGTCCCGGGGAATGGCAGCCATGTTCAGGGCGATAAACGGCTTGTCGGCACGGGGACTGTGCCGGTGCAGGGCCTGGGCCACCAGCTCTTTGCCGGTGCCCGACTCGCCGTTGATCAGCACCGTGATGTTGGAGCGCGACAGCCGGCCGATGGCGCGGAACACCTCCTGCATGGCCGGGGCTTCGCCGATGATCTCCGGGGTGTCCTGCGGGGCACCGGAGACACCGCCTGCCGGGTGGCGGCGGTGGTGATCCACCGCACGCCGGGCCAGCTCCACGGCCTCGTCCACGTCGAAGGGTTTGGGCAGATACTCGAAGGCGCCCCCCTGGTAGGCGGCCACTGCACTGTCCAGGTCCGAGTGGGCGGTCATGATGATCACGGGCAGGTCGGGGTGGCGCTCGCGCACGAGGTTGAGCAGCTCCAGCCCGTCCACCCCGGGCATGCGGATATCGGTGATCAGGGCGTCGGGTGCGCCGTGGTCCAGGGCCTCGAGGATGCCGGCGGCGGTGGCGAAGGTGGCCACGTCGGCACCCGCCTGACGCAGGGCCTTTTCCAGCACCCAGCGGATGGAGCGATCATCATCGATCACCCATATGAGGTCTTTGCTACTCATCAACGCGCTCCAGGGGCAGCAGAATCGTGAACTCGGTGCACCCCGGCCGGCTGACGCATTCGATCAGCCCGCCATGGAGGTTGACCAGACTCTGGGCGATGGACAGGCCCAGGCCCGTTCCCTCGGCCCTGCCGGTGACCATGGGGTAGAACATCTGTTCCATGATGTCCCGGGGTATGCCGGGACCGTTGTCGATCACATCCAGGCGGGCCACCAGCTTGTGGCGCTGCTGGCCGATGGTGAACTGGCGCAGGGCGCGGGTGCGCAGGGTGATCGTACCCTTGCCCTCCAGGGCCTGGGCGGCGTTGCGCACGATGTTCAGGGCGGCCTGGATCAGCATATCCGGGTCGGCCTCCATGTCCGGCAGACTCGGATCGTAGTCCCGCTGGAGATCCAGCCCGGGACCCGCTTCGGCCTGCACCAGGCTGCGCACATGCTCCAGGATCTCGTGGATGTTGGTGCGGACCCGGTGGGGGACGGTATTGGGCCCGAGCATCCGGTTCATCAGCGTCTGGAGGCGGTCGGCCTCACCGATGATGATCCGGGTGTATTCCTTCAACTCCGGCGCCTCCAGCTCCCGTTCCAGCAACTGGGCCGCCCCCCGCAGGCCCCCCAGGGGATTCTTGATTTCATGGGCCAGACCCCGGACCAGGGCGCGGGCCGCGTGATTCTGGGCGATGAGCGTCTCCTCCCGGGCGATGCGCAGGTGCCGGTCCACCCGCAGCAGCTCCACCAGCAGCTCCGGGTCCTGGCCCGGGTCCATCAGGGGCGTGACCGTGAAGTCCACGGTGACTTCCCCGCCTTCCGGCAGCACCAGGCGGACCTCCCGTTCCGTGATGGGGTGTCCGGTGTTCAGCGCCTGGGCCATGCGCGCCTCCAGCGCATCGGCGTCCACCACCAGCTCGCCCAGGGACAGGCCCAGGGCGCGGCGGGCACTGTGGGCGAACAGCATCTCGGCGGCGGGATTGAGGTAGGTCAGCCGCAGGCCCGGACTGAACACCAGCACCGCGACGGTCTGTCCATCGAGAATCCGGACCGCCCAGTCGGCATCCGATGTGGCCTTGCGCTTCATGGTCGATCTCATTGCAAGAAGCAAACCAACATGATCCAAACCGGGGCGCACGGGCGGGAAACGGCCACCGCCTCACAGACCCTACGGTGAACAATGGGTTACAGGACGTGGAACGGGAAACCGCCAGCCCCGTGGGCAGACCGGCCCATCGGGCTCGCTTCAGTGTGGGTCAGATTGGGGCGCCATGTGCACCATTATAGTGCATGTCGGGCGTGAGCCGCTTCACCGGCCGCCCGAAGGCGAAACCACGTTGGGATGGCTGCTGAGGACGTTGGGGTGGTTGTTGACGGGAGAGGAGGGCTGGCCGCTGGGGTTGCGGTTGGGAAACAGGCGCGACTGGCGGTGCAGATAGATGGTTACCGGCCCCGCCGACGCCACTTCCTGTCCGTCGCCATTGATGATCCGGGCCGCCACCTGGTGCTCACCGCGATCCAGGTTGGGCAGGGAAATGTGGGTGGACGTGGTGGGCTTCCAGCGGGCCTGGCCGTCCACGGTCACGACGATGCGGTCTCCCTTGTGGAGCTTGGGTTCCACGGCGAGCTGCACCTCCACGGTGCCCGCGTTGCTGCGGATGGTCGCGCCGCCGGCGGGTTGCACAATGGCAAAGCGCTGATAGCCGCTGCCCTGGTCGGCCGCGCCCTGTTCCGGGGCGCTCTGTTTCGGCCCGGCCCCTTGGGCGGGCTGTCCCTCGGGCGCCGAATAGGTGGGCACCGGGGGCAGATCCAGTTTCTTGGCGTCGGGATGGGGCTGGTCCGTGAAGACCACGTTGCCATCCTGGTCCACGTATTTGTAGACGGTCGCCATGGCGACAGCGGGAACCAGGGCGATCAGCAGAAGGAGGATGCGCGCCATGGTGAGAGGGTATACACCCGCAAAGCGGGGGGATGCAACCGGCGTCACAATTCCCGCGACGGGCGGAGAGCCGGGCGCATGGCCCTGAAAAGAAGACCCCCGGTCCCGTTCGGGGCCGGGGGTCGCACAACGCCGGGGACCAATCAGAGGCTGTAGTAGAGGTCGAATTCCACCGGATGGGTGGTCATCCGCAGACGCTGCACCTCCTGTTCCTTGAGCTCGAGATAGCCGTCGATCATGTCGTCGGTGAACACGCCGCCGGCCACCAGGAACTTGCGGTCCTCGTCCAGGGCCTCCAGGGCCATGTCCAGGGAATGGCAGACCTTGGGAATGGCCTTCTCTTCCTCGGGCGGCAGGTCGTAGAGGTCCTTGTCCATGGCGTCGCCCGGATGGATCTTGTTCTGGATGCCGTCCAGACCGGCCATCATCATGGCCGCGAAGGCCAGATACGGATTGGCCGTGGAGTCCGGGAAGCGCACCTCGATGCGCCGGGCCTTGGGGTTGGAGACCCAGGGCACACGGATGGAGGCCGAGCGGTTGCGGGCCGAATAGGCCAGCATGACCGGTGCCTCGAAGCCGGGCACCAGGCGCTTGTAGCTGTTGGTGGAGGCATTGACGAAGGCGTTCAGGGCCCGGGCGTGCTTGATGACGCCGCCGATGTAGTACAGGGCGGTGTCCGACAGGCCGCCGTACTTGTTGCCGGAGAACAGGTTCTTGCCGCCCTTGGCCAGGGACATGTGCACGTGCATGCCGTTGCCGTTGTCTCCCACCAGGGGCTTGGGCATGAAGGTGGCGGTCTTGCCGTAGCCATGGGCCACGTTCTGGACCACATACTTGAGGATCTGCACCTCGTCCGCCTTGCGCAGCAGGGTAC
Organism: Gammaproteobacteria bacterium; assembly: GCA_035267985.1. Taxonomy (GTDB): domain Bacteria; phylum Pseudomonadota; class Gammaproteobacteria; order DATFLG01; family DATFLG01; genus DATFLG01. The sequence goes on from DATFLG010000171.1 coordinate 6,972, forward strand.
CGAAGCCCACGCCGATCTCACACTGGCCGGCGGTGGCCACCTCGTGGTGATGCACTTCGGTAGTCAGGCCCATTTCCTCCAGGGCCAGGCACATGGCCGAACGGATGTCCTGCAGGGAATCCACCGGGGGCACCGGGAAGTAGCCGCCCTTGACGGTGGGACGGTGGCCGACGTTGCCGTCCTCGAACACCCGCTCGGAGTTCCAGGATGCCTCTTCGGAATCCACCTTGTAGAAGGCACCGCTGATGTCCGAACCCCAGCGTACGTCGTCGAGGATGAAGAACTCGTTCTCCGGCCCGAAGTAGGCGGTATCGGCGACGCCGGTGGACTTCAGATAGGCCTCGGCGCGCTTGGCCAGGGACCGCGGATCGCGCTCGTAACCCTTCATGGTGCTGGGCTCGAGGATGTCGCAGCGCAGGTTCAGGGTGGGCTCGTCCATGAACGGGTCCAGCACCGCCGTGGCCGCGTCGGGCATGAGCACCATGTCCGATTCCTGGATGCCCTTCCACCCGGCAATGGAGGAGCCGTCGAACATCTTGCCTTCCTTGAAGAAGCCGGTATCGGCCACATGGGCGGGGATGGACACATGCTGCTCCTTGCCACGGGTGTCCGTGAAGCGAAGATCGATGAACTTCACTTCGTTGTCCTTGATCATCTTTATAACCTTTGCGGACATGTACGCTCCTCCAGAGTCGGAATGAGAATGTCAGTCGGCTGCCCCGCAACAACGCAGCCTCATTACCAGGTGCCCCGATAGTGCACGAAGTATGCCACGGGATAAGCTATTGTATTCAAACAAACCTTTTCGTCCGATGCGGGCCAGAGCCGGCGGAAATGCACCAAGACAGTGCGCGCCCCTTGCCAGACGCATCAAAATGGTGCGTTAATGAAAATAGACCTGAACGTCCCCGATCTCCTCAAGCTCCCGGGCCGCCCGGGCCAGGCGTGCCGACAGGGCCCGCGCCTGCCCCGGACCGTCGGCCACGTCCAGGGGCAGAACCACTTCGGCGTGGACCCGCCCGTCCAGGTAAT
>DATFLG010000172.1:0-2198 GCA_035267985.1 Gammaproteobacteria bacterium
GACCAGAGCCGTGGGGCGCTGGGTGCGCAGGTCCTGGGCAAGGGAGGCGATGGAGCGGGCATAGGCCACCGTGGCGCCGGCCATCATGGGCAGGTAGTAACCCACGGTGCGCTCGAAGGTGTGGGAAAGGGGCAGAAATGAAAGAAACAGGTCTTCACGATACACGCGCACCATCTGTTCACTGGCATGGGCGTTCCAGAGGATGTTGCGGTGGCTGAGCATCACGCCCTTCGGGCGCCCGGTGGTGCCCGAGGTGTACACGATGGTGGCGAGTGCCTCGGGCGCCGACTCCCGGGCCTGGACCCCGTAAGCGGGCGCTTCAGCCGGTTCCGGCGCCGGCAGCCATTGATCGACGGCGCGCAGCACCGGGTCATCGGCCTCCTCATCCAGTCGGCCCAGGCTGAGGATGCGCTTGATGAAACCCAGTTGATCCCGCAGGGGGCGCAGCCGGCGCCAGTGCCCGGCGCCTTCGATCAGCAGCAGGCGGATGCCGGCATTCTGCATGATGTACACGGCATTGTCCGCGCGGTCCTCGGTATAAAGAGGGACGACCACCAGACCGAGGCCCAGAGCGGCCTGATCGAACAGGACCCATTCGGGGCCGTTGCGCAGCAGCACCGCAACCCGGTCCCCCGGCTCCAGCGCCTCCGCGTCCAGGGCGCGCTGCCAGCGCGCCACGGCCCGGGCCGTGGCGGACCAGGACATGTCGCACCAACCGGACCCGGGGTCGTAATAGCGGTAGGCGACCGCTTGGGGCGTCCGCCGGACGCGCTCGCGGAAAAGGCCGGGCAGGGTGCGGGCCTGATCCGGGGGGATGACATCCCGGGTGAGGCGCTGCCCGGCGGCCATCACCGGACCTGGAGTTGCCCGGCCAGTGACCGCCACCCCGGATCCGGAGTGAAACGCGGGCCGTCTCGCGCCTGCAGGGTGGCGATCCGTTCGGTCAGGCGGGACGCTCCGGTATCCTGGATGTACCGCAGGGAACCGCCCCGGCAACGCGCGAAGCCGGTGGCACAGATCAGCCCCGCGTCCGGCAGGTCGGCATCCGCCACCAGGCCGGCCCGCAGGCAGGCCACCGCTTCGTTGAGCAGGCGCAGAATCATTTGCTCGGCCGTTGTCCGCGGGTGTGTGCTTGGCGCCGTCGCCGGGCGTTCCGAGGGCTTTGCCGTCACGGTGGCGATAGAAACCTGAACCGGCGGCTTCCGGGAAACCTCCCAGCTCCGTTCCCTGATCGGGGGGCGGTGCGCCGGGTACGCAGGGAGGTACCGGACGCCCTGCCTTGCTTCCCAACTATAGTCGGGCTGGCGCGGCGGGCGAGGGGACTGCCGGCTGTCCGGCCTGACTCAGAGCAGGGCGAGGGCCCGGTCCAGGACGGTGGGGGGCGTGTAGAAGTGGGGGGAAAAGCGAATGCCGCCGCCGCGCCGGGCGCAGAGCACACCCCCGGCGCGCAGATGCTGAAACAGGGCTTCCGGGTCCGTCTTCCGCGGCCGAAAGGTGACGATGCCGGCGTGGCGGGCGGGGTCCGTGGGCGTCAGAATTTCGTATTTTCTGCTTATAGAATTCAATTTATCAATGATATACGAAGTATTCCTAAGAATCTGAGTGAATATGGCTTCCGACCCCACCTCCTCCAGGAGCTGGAGACTGGCGTTCAGGGCGTGTATTCCCAGCATATTCGGGCTGCCGCACTCGAAGCGCCGGCCGCTCCGGGCCACCTGCCAGTCCGGTCGGTCGAACTCCCCCATCTGCTCCACCATGTGCCATCCGTACTGGTGCAGGGTGAGGCGCTCCCGGACACCGGTGCGGCAATAGAACACGGCCAGTCCTTCGGGCCCGAGCATCCACTTGTGGCCGTCGGCCATCACGAAATCAGCATGGATCCGGGACACGTCCATGGGGACGGCGCCCAGGCTCTGGATCGCATCCACGCAGAACAGGATCTGGTGCTGGCGGCAGTACCGGCCCAGGCGCTCCAGATCCAGGCGCAGGCCGCTGCCGAACTGCACGGAGCTGACGGAGATCAGCCGGGTGCGCTCCCCCACGCGCTCGAGGATCGCGTCCTCCGGTGACGGACCCTCATTGAGGGGCGCCTGGCGTACCGTCACGCCCAGGGGCCTGAGGGATTCCCAGACAATGCGGTTGGAGGGGAACTCCTGATCGGTGATCACCACACTGTCGCCGTCGTCCCAGTCCAGACC
>DATFLG010000173.1:0-10147 GCA_035267985.1 Gammaproteobacteria bacterium
CTGCGCTTCATCCGGGCTGCGACGGCCCGGCTCCAACGACGGTGGTTCGCGGGTCGTAGCCCCGGTGCATCGAAGTCGGATCCGGGGGGTGTCCCCGGGTTGTGGCCCGTACTTTCCGCGGCGCCTTTGATGGCTTTCCCAGCGTGGATTCCGTGGGTCCGTGGCGGGTCCACAGGGCGGCCGGGGTGAGGGTCCGCCGGATTGCAGGTGCCTGTATTCAGGCGGGAAATCGGGATGGATCAGAGGGGGGTGATGGAGGAGGAGCGGGTCCCTGACTTCGGAACCCGCCCCTTTTCAGCCGGCCAGCTTAACGCTTCTTGGCTGTCTTGCGCTTAGCCGTTTTGCGCTTGGCCGTCTTCTTCTTGGCAGTCTTCTTCTTAGCGGTCTTCTTCTTGGCGGCCGGGCGCTTCTTCTTGGCCGCGGCCTTCTTCTTGGTGCCCGCCTTCTTCTTGGTGGCGGCTTTCTTCTTGGTACCGGCCTTCTTCTTGGTACCCGCTTTCTTCTTGGTCGCCGCCTTCTTCTTCTTGGTGCCGACCTTCTTCTTGGTGGCGGCCTTCTTGCGCGTTGCTACCTTCTTCTTCTTGGCAGTGCCTTTCTTCTTGGTAGCGGCTTTGCGCTTGGGGGCGGCCTTCTTCTTGCGGGGTGCGACCTTCTTTTTGCGCGTTACAGCCTTCTTCTTGGTAGCGACCTTCTTCTTCGCGGTCTTCCTTTTCGTGGCGGCTTTCTTCCTCGTTGCCATAGGAGTACCTCCAAGGTGTGTACGAGTTGCCCGCGGTTGAGTATAAACAAACAGTTGCAAAATGCCAGTATTTTTCAATTTTTTTTGCGCAACTGAAATCGCGTTCCCGTCACTCGCAACATGTCTTTGGAGGCGGTGCGAATCGGCTTCGGCGCAGGGTCATGGCACCGCGAGGCCGCTCTTGCTCATTTGCCTTTCATGCGCAGCGCTTCTTCGTTGAAGGCGCCGTCGATGAGGTGAATCACCTTTTCCACCATGCGAAACCCTTCAACCGGCGCATCGTCCTTCATGTACTGCAGGCGCAGGGGACCGAGGGAATTGACCGCGTCGGCCCGCTCGAACTCGGTTGCCGCGCTGTCGATGCCGCAGCCTTCGGCCAGGGCGCGCACGATGTCTCCGGCCAGTGCGTCGGGATGTGCGCCCTCCCGCGACTTGGCGAGGGTCTGGTCGGCGTCGCCTGCGAGGATGTCGTAGTCGCTGTGCCGGTCGATGTAGGAGAGCAGTTCGGCGAGATTCATGATCGGGACTCCTTGCGGTTCTGGCGGGCGCACCCCGGGGGCGCTCCTCCGCCGGCTTCAGATGTCGACAAGATAGCCCTCGCGAAGAGGGCTGCCGCAGGCCTCATCCACCCGGCCCAGGTAGTACATCAGGTCTATGGGCATGGCGATGCCGTCGAGTACCTGCAGGGGGTACAGATCGGCGGTGAGCAGCATGTCGGCGATGCTGATCTCCCCCATGTAGAACCGGCGCTGGGCCAGATGATGCCCCAGCGCCTTGAGGCGGGTCAGGCCATCGAGCTGGCCGTAGCCGGCGTAGCGGTCGTTGGCCAGCTCCTCCACGCTCATCCCGAGCCGGTGGGCGATGTCCGCCTTGTAGGCGGCCAGGGTCTCGGGATCACCGCCGATGTCCCGGAATGCCGGGCGCACCGGCGCGTACAGGCGCTCGAGTATGGCGTCGGCGTTCTGGCGCCACGCCAGCAGCGCCTGCCACGCCGCCTCGTCGATCCGTCCCTGTACCAGGGGCGGCGTGTCGGGGAACAGGGCGTCGATCTGCCAGAGAATCTCCGCCGAATCCCGCAGCACGCGCCCGTCGTCCATGCGCAATACCGGCACGGAGCGGGCCACGCCCAGCTCGAAGAAGGTTTCGTCATCGGCGTACGCCACCGGGATGTCCCGGTAATCGGCCTGTTTGCAGCCCAGCGCCAGGCGCACCCGCTGGGAAGGGGGGTCCGACCAGAAGTGATACAGCTCGGTCATGGGCTCACTCCAGCGCCAGGATGGTATTCCACTGGCGCTCGGTCACCGGCATGACCGACAGGCGGTTGCCCTTGCGGACCAGGGAGAAGTCGCCGAGCTCATCGTGGGCCTTGAGCTCGGCCAGGGTGATGACGCGCTTGAGCTTGCGCACGAACCGCACGTCCACCATGTACCAGCGCGGCTTGTCCGGGTCGCTCTTGGGGTCGTAGTACCTGGCCTGGGGATCGAAGGCGGTGAAATCCGGATAGCCCTCCCGTGCCACCTCCATGATGCCCACGATTCCGGGCTCGGCGGTATTGGAGTGGTAGAAGAAGACGCGGTCCCCCTTCTTCATCTGATCGCGCATCATGTTCCGGGCCTGGTAGTTGCGCACCCCGTCCCAGTGGTCCGTCCCCTTCGGCATTTTCTTCAGGTCATCGATTCCGAACACGTCGGGTTCGGATTTCATCAGCCAGTAGCCCATGGGTTGCCCATATCCGTGTTCAAAACAGGTGTATTCGACTCATCATTAAGGGTTGCAGAGTATAGGTTCGCCGCGTCGCCGCGCAACCGCGCTGTTGCGCGAAAACCACGGAAAGGGGAAAGACAAAGGCGCCACGGAAGACACGGAAAGCACGGACCTCGTTTAACTCCAACGAGCGCTCGTCACCACGCTGGCGGTTATGAGGCACGGCTCGGTTATTCGGATTGATTCCCGGCTTGATGTGCGGCCCAATGCGCTGGAGCCTGCTGCGCCCTGCGCCCGGTGTTCCCCCTTTGGGTTTTTCGGTCCGTGCTTTCCGTGTCTTCCGTGGCGCTTCTTTCCGGCTCCCGGATTCCCATCCACGCCATCCGGCTGCCGTCCCTGTGTCCACCGACGCCGTTCGACGAGCCGTGGCAGCCCGGATGAAGCGTCAGCGCAATCCGGGGAAGACGAACGCGGCGCGGAAAACACGCCGGGAGAGAGAACGTCGGCAGCGGTCCTTGCGGGCGGCTACAGTGCTGTGCAGCGAAGTACGCCGGCGTCGGTGGCAATGGCGGTCAGGGGCACGTCCCAGGGTTGGGCGGGCAGGGCGGATACCTGCTGGAAGGCGTATGCGACGCCCACCAGGCGCGGCTTGCGCCATGCCCGGCGCCGGCGCAGGAAAGCGAAGCTGCGGTCGTAGTAGCCGCCACCCATGCCCAGGCGGTGACCCTCGGGGTCGAAAGCCACCAGGGGGGCGAGCACCAGGTCCAGGCCTGTGGCGGCGATCCGGCCCCGGTGCACGATCTGCGGCTCGGCGATGCCGAAGCAGTTCGCCACCAGCCGGTCACCCGGCCGGTAAGGGGCGAACCACAGGCGGTTGTGCCCGAAGGGCACCAGGACGGGCAGGTACACCGACTTGCCCATGAGCCAGGCGCGCTCCATCAGGGGCACGGGGTCCATCTCTCCGTCGGCGGGCAGGTAGGCGGCAATACGCCGGGCGCCGCGATAGAGCGGGTGGGTTAGCAGGGCCCCGGCCATGCGGGCCGCGGCGTCAGCACGCTCCCGCGGGGAGAGGCTGCGCCGTTTCGCGCGCATGCGCCGGCGGATGTCCTGGCGGGAGCTCACGGGGATTTCGAGATCGGTTTTCGTCAAAAAAAGGCGCCGGTGCCGGCCGGGGCACGCTGTCCACACCCCGCCGGGGCGCCGCCGCCCGGACATTAGAAAGGCATCCTCCGCATGTGCCGTCGCGGCCGTCGACCTTGAACCCTGGGTTCAAGTGGGGACATTGGCGATGTTATCAGGCTTTCCGCCGGAGGCGGACATGCACACAAACATCTGCAGCGTTGTCCCCGAAGTCGATGCTTGTAGGCTCAAGAATTTCCCAGGCCGCTAACAAACACCGCAGGGGATGCCTTTTAACCGTTCGGGCCTACAGCTCCAGCTGCCGGCCCTTGTTCAGTGCGAGTTCGATCTTCTCCTGCAGAGCCCGGATCCGCGAGCTCATGGATCTCTGGTACTCCTGGCGTACGGAGGTCTGCTGGAGCAGCTCGTGGGTGATGTTCAGGGCCGCCATCACAGCGATGCGATCCACGCCCACCACCTTGCCGGTATCCCGGATTTCCTTCATCTTGCGGTTGAGATACTCGGCGGAGGCCATCAGCCCCTCGCGCTCGTCGTCGGGGCACGCCACCCGGTATTCCTTCTCCAGGATACGGACGTTGACCGGCCGGTTCTCGCCGCTCATACCCCGTGTTCCATGGACTTCAGGCGGTTGATCATGGCTTCCACACGGGTGCGGGCCGTCTCGTTCTTCTCGATGAGGCGCGCCCGTTCAGCCACCAGCGCATCCTGGTGCAGCCGCAGGGAACGGTTCTCCTCCTGGAGCCGTTCCACGGTCTCGATGAGCTCCTCGATGCGAAACTCCAGGTGCCTGAGTTCCTGCTCGGAAGCCTGCTGTGCCCCGTCGCTGTCCATGGACCCAATATAGTGCCGGGGCACGCGCGGGGTCAACGGGCCTCGCCGGGGCCTTTGTGTCATAATTGGCATTCTCACCCGGCCGATGCGCCTCCAGCGCCGTTTCCCGGGGCTCCCGGCACTGCCGGAGGGTGCGGCGCAGGTTGGAGATACCGGTTTCCGGGTCCGGGATGGGCGCGCCCGGCGCCCATCGGTATTGCACTCAGACACACCGCGGGGGGCGCCGTGGCCGATCAGGACAAGGCGGACGGGACATCCCGGGACGACGGCCCGCCGTCGTCCCGGGTGATCGAGGGACGCACCCGCAGCGGCCGGCCCTGCCGGATCGTGGACAGCACCGGGCGGGCCGACCCCCGGGACCTGAAGGAACTGCTCGACGACCTTATCCGGGAGGACCGGTTTGGTGTTCAGGGCATGTCCGCCGCGGGCGAGAACCGCATTACCCTCGGGGCGCCGCAATTCACCCATATCCAGCTGGGCACTGAGCTCTACCGCCTGATCGTGAGCCGTTACGAGGCGCGGGTGGAACCGTTCTGATCGCTTTTCTGCATGTGTTTGCCTTATGAGTGAGCAGCCCTTGCCGAGCTACGCCGAGCTGGAAGCCGCCCTGGAACGGGCCACCGCGCTGATGGGTGCCGCCGAGAGCCACGGCTTGCTGTGCGGCCTGGTGTGCGGCAGCGGGCGGGCCGAGCGCACAGTATGGATGGATCAGGTGCTGGCGGACATCGAGCCCGACCATCCGGCCCTGCCCGAATGCCGGGAGCTGCTGGGGGCTCTGTTCACCGCCACCGTCGCCCAGCTCAATGACAGCGTTCTGGAGTTCGCCCTGCTGCTGCCCGATGACCGCGAGCCCCTGGGGCCGCGGGCCGAAGCCGCGGGCAAGTGGTGCCTGGGCTTTCTCTACGGGCTGGGCCTCGCGGGCGTGCGCCCCGATGCCGAACAGCCGGGGGAGGTGGGGGAAGTGCTCAGGGACATGTCGGAGATCGCACGGGTGCAATCCAACATGGACTCGGCCACCGAGGAGGAAGAGGCGGCTTATGCCGAGATCGTCGAATACCTGCGGGTGGGGGTGCTGCTGGTCAACGAAGAGCTGCAGCCCGTGAAGGCGCCACCCCGGACGCAGTGACGAACCGCCGGACGTCCGCAACAGACCCACGGAGCCGTTTTCATGGTCAACCAGAAGGAGTTCGCCCGCCGTCGCCGTCAGCTCATGCGGATGATGGGCAACGATTCCATCGCGATTGTGCCGGCCGCGCCCGAGCGCACCCGCAATCGGGACGTGGAGTATCCCTACCGCCCGGACAGCGACTTCTACTATCTCACCGGCTTTTCCGAGCCCGAGGCCGTCGCCGTGCTCATCCCCGGACGCAAACAGGGCGAGTACATCCTGTTCTGCCGGGAGCGCGATCCCCAGCTCGAGACCTGGACCGGACGGCGTACCGGCCCGGAGCGGGCCGGCGAGCTGTACGGAACCGACGATGCCTTTCCCATCGGCGATATCGACGATATCCTGCCGGGCCTGCTGGAGGCCCGTGAGCGCGTCTACTACACCATGGGCTCGCACCCGGAATTCGACTCCCGGGTGATCGGCTGGGTGAACCGCATCCGCAGCCAGGGCCGGGCCGGCCAGCGGGTGCCTGACGAGTTCGTGACCCTCGAGCACCTGCTCCACGACATGCGCCTGTACAAGAGCCCGGCGGAGCTGCGGGCCATGCGCAAGGCCGCGGCCATTTCCACCCGGGCCCACCGCCGCGCCATGCAGGTGTGCAGGCCCGGCGCCGCCGAATACGAGGTGGAGGCCGAATTCCACTATGCGTTCCGCCGCGCCGGCGCCGACTGGGCCTATCCGCCCATCGTGGGCGGCGGCCCCAACGCCTGTATCCTGCACTACACCGAGAACAACGCGCCGCTGGCCGACGGCGACCTGCTGCTCATCGATGCCGGTGCCGAGTATGCGTACTACGCCGCCGACATCACCCGCACCTTTCCCGTGAACGGGCGTTTCAGCCCGGCCCAGCGGGCGGTGTACGAAGTGGTGCTGCGGGCCCAGCGGGCGGCCATCGACCAGGTGCGTCCGGGCAACCACTGGAATCAGCCCCACAAGGCGGCGGTGCGGGTGCTCACCGAGGGCCTGGTCAGGCTGGGACTGCTCAAGGGGCGCACCGCCCAGCTCGTCAAGGACGAGGCCTATCGGCGTTTCTATATGCATCGCACCGGCCATTGGCTGGGCCTGGACGTGCACGACGTGGGCGACTACAAGGTGGGCGGCGAGTGGCGCGTCCTGGAGCCCGGCATGGTGCTCACGGTGGAGCCGGGCCTGTACATTCCCGCCGGCAGCAAGGGCGTGGCCCGCAAGTGGTGGAACATCGGTGTGCGCATCGAAGACGATGTGCTGGTCACCCGGGAGGGCTGCGAGGTGCTCACCCGGGACGCGCCCAAGGATATCGACGAAATCGAGGCCCTGATGGCCGGTGGGGGCAAGACGACCGCCGCGCGGTCGCGGCGCCGGGCCGCCGCCCGGTGAGCGCGCCGGCCGTGGCTGCTGCCGACCATTACGATCTGGTGATCATCGGCGGCGGGCCGGTGGGGGCCAGCCTGGCCTGCGCCCTGGCCGGGCAGCCCCTGCGCATCGCGGTGGTGGAGGCGGTGGGCTTCGAGGCCGCCGGTCAGCCCAGTTATGACGATCGGGCCATCGCCCTGGCCGCCGGCACCCGACGCATCTTCGAGGCCCTGGAAGTGTGGCCCGCCCTGTCCCCCGAGGTCAGCCCTATTCATCGCATCCACGTCTCCGACCGGGGGCATTTCGGCTTCACCCGCATCGACCGCAGCCAGCAGGGCGTGCCCGCTCTGGGCTACGTCACCCCGGCGCGCGCCCTGGGGGCCGCCCTGGGGACCCGGGTGGGCGCCCTGCCGGCGGTGGACCTGATCTGTCCCGCCCGGGTCGAGCGCGTGGGCGTGACCGGGCCGCGGGCCACGGTGGCCCTGACCGAGAACGGACGCTTCCGCGAGCTCACGACGGGGCTGGTGGTGGCCGCCGACGGGGCACGCTCGGCGGTGCGCGAGCAACTGGGTATCGGGACCCGGGAATGGAATTATGGGCAGACGGCGCTGATCACCAACATCACGCCCCAGCACGACCATGGCCAGGTCGCCTTCGAGCGGTTCACCGACTCCGGCCCCCTGGCCATCCTGCCCCTGGGGCCGCGACGCTGCGCCGCGGTGTGGACCCTGCAGGATGCGGAGGTGGAGGCGGTGCTGGCCCTGGACGATGCCGGTTTCCTGAAGCGGCTGCAGGAGCGTTTTGGTTTCCGTCTCGGACGCCTGGAACATGCCGGGGCACGTCACGCCTACCCGCTGCGCCTGGTGCGGGCCGCAGAATCGGTGGGGGCTCGCCTGGCGGTGATCGGCAACGCGGCCCATACGCTGCACCCCATCGCCGGGCAGGGGTTCAACCTGGGCCTGCGGGACGTGGCCGCCCTGGCCCAGGTCATTGCCGAGGCCCGTGAGGGCGGGGAGGACATCGGGGACCTGCCGGTGCTGGAGCGCTATGCCCGCTGGCGCCGGGCAGACCACCGCCGGGTGATCGGCTTCACCGACGGCCTGGCCCGCCTGTTCGTCAACCCCCTGCCGCCCGTGCGCGCGGTCGGGGATGCGGGCATGGTGGCACTGGACCTGCTGCCGCCGGCCAAGCGCCTGTTCGCCCGCCTGACCATGGGCCGGGCGGGGCGGCTGCCCCGCCTGGCCTGCGGCGTTCCCCTGGCCCGGCCCGGGGAGGGAGGGCGCCGTGGCCGGTGACCGGTTCGACGTGATCGTGGTGGGCGGCGGCTGCGTGGGCGCCACCCTGGCCTGCGCCCTGGGCCAGGCCGGGTTGGGTACCGCGGTGGTCGAGCTCCACCCGCCCCTGGCCGACTGGCCGGCCGGCAGCGTCGACCTGCGGGTGTTTTCCATCACCCCGGCGTCCCGGCGGGCGTTCACCGCCGTGGATGCCTGGCCGGCCATGGTGGCCCGGGGGGTGAGCCCGTTCCGGGAAATGCATGTGTGGGACGCGGCCGGGGCCGGCGTCATCCATTTCGACAGCACCGAGGCCGGCGAAGACTGCCTGGGCCATATCGTCGAGGAGCGGGTGATCCGGCTGGCCCTGGCCGAGCGCATGGCGGCCCTGCCGACGGTGGAAGTGATCTGTCCGGCCCGCCTGGCCGCCCTGGAATCGGGTCCGGATGGGGCGGTGGTGACCCTGGAGGACGGGCGGCGCCTGCAGGCGCCGCTGGTGGTGGGGGCCGATGGCGCCCGCTCCCGGGTGCGGGATCTGGCCGGCATTGGCGCACATGTCCACGACTACCGCCAGCGGGCGGTAGTGGCCGTGGTGGAAACCGAACTGTGGCACCAGGAGACCGCCTGGCAGCGTTTTCTGCCCACCGGCCCCCTGGCTTTCCTGCCCCTGCGCGACGGGCGCAGCTCCATCGTCTGGTCCATGGACAGCGACCGGGCGGAGGTGGTGGAGGCCGCGGACGAGGGCGACTTTCAGCGCGAACTGGGGGAGGCCTTTGAGTATGCCCTGGGCCGCATCACCGGCACGGGGCCGCGGGCCGGGTTTCCCCTGCGCCGGCTGCACGCCGAAAGTTACATCGGTGACCGGGTCGCGCTGATCGGCGATGCCGGCCACACCATCCATCCTCTGGCGGGGCAGGGAGCCAACCTCGGTTTCATGGATGCGGCCGCACTGGCCCAGGTGGTGACCGAAGCGCGAAGCGCCGGCCGTGACCCCGGCGCGCGCCGGGTCCTGCGCCGCTACGAGCGCTGGCGCAAAGGAGACAACCTGGCCATGATGGGTGCCATGGATGTCTTCAAGCACCTGTTCGCCAGCCGGCTCCCGCCCCTGCGCTGGGGGCGCAACCTGGGTCTGGCCCTGGTGGACCGGGCCACGCCGATCAAGGCCCTGTTCATGGACCACGCCATGGGGCTGGCGGGCGACCTGCCCGCCCTGGCCCGGCCCGATCCCGACCGCGAAGGCTGACCCCGATTCCGGCAGGCGGACGCGGCGGCGATGGAACTTTCCGCTGTCCGCGGTTACTACACCGGCTGTAGCGGCGGGAAAAAGGCGTCGGAGCCAATCATCCCGGGTGTCGGTTGCACAGGCCAGGCGGGCGATCGACTCCGACCCCTTGTTAGCGCTGTGCTCATGGAACAGGGAGAACCATGACGCTTTTCGGTATTCTGGCGGTGCTGCTGACCCTGTCCGCCGCCTTCAGCTACCTCAATTACCACTTCTTTGAGCTGCCCGTCACCATCGGGGTCATGCTCTTCGCACTGATGTTCTCGCTGGCGCTCATCCTGCTGGGGCACTTCGGCCTGCCCATGGCCGGCTGGGCCAGTGAGCTGCTGCAGAAGGTGGACTTCAACCGCACCCTGCTGCACGGGATGCTGAGCTTTCTGCTGTTTGCCGGCGCGCTGCACGTCAACATCGGCGACCTGGGGCGGCAGAAGTGGATGGTGGCGGTGCTGGCCACCGGGGGGGTGATCGCCTCGACGCTGATCGTGGGAACCCTGGCCTGGTGGCTTCTGGGGTATCTGGGATTGTCGATTTCCTATACTTACGCACTGCTGTTCGGCGCCCTGATCTCCCCCACCGACCCGGTGGCAGTGCTCGGCATCGTGCGCGCCGCCGGGGCATCCCCCGCCCTGCAGACCCGTATCTCCGGCGAGTCCCTGTTCAACGACGGCGTGGGGGTGGTG
>DATFLG010000174.1:0-19362 GCA_035267985.1 Gammaproteobacteria bacterium
CCTGGGCATGATCTTCGTGCCCCTGTCCACCCTGGCCTTCGACACCCTGCCCAAGGCGTCGGTGGACGCCGGTTCCGGCGTGTTCAACCTGATGCGCACCATGGGCGGGTCCATCGGCATTTCCGTGGCAGGCACCCTCTTCACCCGGGCCGGCCAGGAGAGCTGGAACAGTCTCGGCGGACACCTCAGCCCCTTCAATCCGGCCGTCCGGGCCTGGCTGCGCAATCACGGCCTCGATCTGGCCAGCCCGATGGCGCCCCACCTGCTGGCCCGGGAGCTGGCCCGCCAGGCCCAGATGATGGCCTTCGTGGACGCCTTCTGGGTCATCAGCCTCAGTTTCCTGCTGCTCGCGCCTCTGCTGCTGCTGGTGCGGCGCACCCATCACGGCACGGTCCCCGCCAGCCACTAGAAGCCATCTCAAAATCCCGAGCGGCCGCGACGGCAGCAGTTCGCCAATGGCAGCCCGAATGGGGTGAGAGGGAATCCGGGGTCTTGGACTTCTTCCTGTGCGTGCTTTCCGTGGGTTCCGTGGCGCCTGCTCTTACCCCGGATTACGCTGGCGCTAATCCGGGCTACGGCTTGCCCGTGCTTTCCGTGTTTTCCGTGTTTTCCGTGTTTTCCGTGGCGCCTTTGATCTCTGTCCGTCCGTGGATTCCGTGGCGTCTTTGAGTATTGACCTGTCCGTGCTTTCCGTGTGTTCCGTGGCGCCTTTGGTCTTCGGACGCCCGGGTCAGCCGTAGCGGCCGGTGATGTAGTCTTCCGTTTCCTTACGGCTGGGCTTGGTGAAGATGACGTTGGTGTCATCGAACTCGATCAGCTCGCCGAGATACATGAACGCGGTATAGTCCGACACCCGCGCCGCCTGTTGCATGTTGTGGGTGACGATGACGATGGTGTAGTCGTTCTTGAGCTCGGTGATCAGCTCTTCGATCTTGAGGGTGGAAATGGGGTCCAGCGCCGAGGCCGGCTCGTCCAGCAGCAGCACCTCGGGTTTGACCGCAATCGCCCGGGCGATGCACAAGCGCTGCTGCTGGCCGCCGGAGAGCTGGGTGCCGATCTGGCGCAGCTTTCCCTTGATCTCATCCCAGATGGCCGCCTTGTTCAAGGCCCACTCGACCCGTTCGTCCATCTTGCTGCGCGAAAGCTTCTCGTACAGACGCACCCCGAAGGCGATGTTGTCGTAGACCGACATGGGAAACGGCGTCGGTTTCTGAAACACCATGCCCACCTTGCCCCGCAGCAGGTTCAGATCCTGGCTCTTGTCCAGGACGTTTCGCCCGTCCATGAGTATCTCCCCGGTGGCACGCTGGTCGGGGTAGAGCTCATAGATCCGGTTCAGACAGCGCAGCACCGTGGATTTGCCGCAGCCGGACGGACCGATGAAGGCCGTGACCCGGTTCTCCGGAATCTGCAGGCTGATGGATTTCAGGGCGCGGAACTTGCCATAGTAGAAATCCAGGTTGTCGACGACGATCTTCGGCTCCTTTACAGCTGGCTTGGCGTCGCTTGCCGCCTTCTCGCCGGCCGTGTTCCAGCCACCAGCGGCGGAGACGTCCAGGGGCCCGCGGTTCTCCCGGTTGCCAATCTCTTGTGCGTCGTCGTAATTCATGGTCAATCGCTCGATCGGCGCGTCCGTAGAACGGTACGGGCCAGTATATTGAGAAAGAGTACACTGAAGGTGATCAGCAGCGCCCCCGCCCACGCCAGGTGCTGCCAATCCTCGTAGGGGCTCATGGCGAACTGGAAGATCACCACCGGCAGGTTGGCCGTAGGCTCGTTCAGCGAGGAGCTCCAGAACTGATTGTTCAGGGCCGTGAACAGCAGCGGCGCGGTTTCCCCGCTGATGCGGGCGACGGCCAGCATGACACCCGTCAGGATCCCGGCCCGCGCCGCCCGGTAGACGATGGTGACGATCACCTTCCACTGGGGTGCACCCAGAGCTGCGGCGGCTTCCCGCAGGGTGTCCGGCACCAGGCGCAGCATGTCCTCCGTGGTTCGCACCACCACCGGCAGCACGATCAGCGACAGCGCCAGGGCGCCGGCCCACCCGGAGAAATGGCCCATCGACACCACCACCACTTCATAGACGAACACGCCCAGGATGATGGAAGGCGCGCTCAGAAGGATATCATTCACGAACCGCACCACCGGCGCCATCTTCGAGGCCCGGCCGAATTCGGCCAGGTAGGTCCCCGCGAGAATGCCCACGGGCGCTCCGATCAGGGTGCCGATCACCGTCAGCAGCAGGCTGCCCACGATGGCATTGGCCAGGCCGCCCTCGCTGCCCGGCGGCGGCGTGGCCTGGGTGAGCACGTTCCAGTCCAGCCACGGCAGCCCGTAGCCGACCAGCGTCCACAGCAGCCACACCAGCCAGAACAGACCGAACAGGGTCGTGAAGACCGAGACGGTCAGGTTGAACCCGTTGATGAAGCGTCGTCGGGTATACAGATCCACCATGGGCCCCTCAGGTCCGCGTGCCTTCTCGGGCCGTCAAGCGCATCAGCAGCAGCTTGGCGAGGGCGAGCACGATGAAGGTGATCAGGAACAGGATCAGCCCGAGGGCGATGAGCGAAGAAGTATAGGTCGCGCCCACCGCCTCGGTGAACTCGTTGGCCAGGGTGGACGAGATGGTATTGCCGGGCATGAACAGCGAGCTGCTGATACGGTGGGCGTTGCCGATCACGAAGGTCACCGCCATGGTTTCCCCCAGGGCGCGCCCCAGACCCAGCATGACACCCCCCACCACGCCCACCTTGGTATAGGGCAGCACGACGTTGCGCACCACCTCCCAGGTGGTGGCACCCAGCCCGTAGGCCGACTCCTTCAGCACCGGAGGAACGACTTCAAAGACGTCCCGCATGACCGCGGTCATAAAGGGAATCACCATGATGGCCAGAATCAGTCCCGCGGTGAACATGCCGATGCCCATGGGCGGGCCCTGGAACAGGGCACCGATCAGGGGCCAGCCCCCCAGATGGTCGCTGATCCAGGGCTGGACATGGTCGGCGAACAGGGGCGCGAACACGAAAAGACCCCACATGCCGTAGATGATGCTGGGAATGGCCGCCAGCAGCTCGACGGCGATCCCGATGGGCCGCTTCAGCCACCGGGGCGACAACTCGGTGATGAACAGGGCGATGCCGAAGCTCACCGGCACTCCGATGATCATGGCAATGGCGGAGCTGACCAGGGTGCCGAAGATGGCCACCGCAGCCCCGAAATTCTCGGTCACCGGATTCCACTGGGTGCTGGTGAGAAAACCGAAGCCGAACTTCTCGAGGGCGGGCGCCGCGCCGATCACAAGGGATACGACAATGGCAATGATGACCAGCAGGACCGTCGCCGCGAACAGCCGGGTGGTGCCGCGGAACAGGCTGTCCAGCCACTGGCCGCGCCGGAGCCTGCCGCTGGCAGATTCGCCCAAGGATACCCCGACCGTAGCGCCCTGTTGCTGGCCGTCCAACCGACAGTCTCCCCGGTTTCAAGCTGTTGATTGAATTACAAATGAAATACGGAGACGCCGCCGCAGCGGCGCCTCCGCACCTTACCACACGCGTGCTTTGAAGGCTACGCGGGCAGGGCTTACTGCATCAGGTCCGCGTTCCAGACCGGCTTGCCGTCGGGACCGGAGATCTTCTGATGCCAGGTCTTTTCCACCAGGCTCACCACGCTGGCCGGAATCGGCACGTAGTCCAGCTTCTCGGCCATGCCCTGGCCGTGGTGGTAGGCCCAGTCGAAGAACTTCAGCACGGCCTTGGCGGTGGCCGGATTCTCCTGGTTCTTGTACATCAGGATAAAACTGGCGCCGGTGATGGGCCAGCTCTCGGCGCCCGGCTGATCGGTCAGCACCATGTAGAAGCCCGTGGCGTGGGCCCAGTCGGCGTTGGAAGCCGCAGCCTGGAAGGTCTTGCTGTTGGGTTCGACGTAGTGGCCCGCCTGGTTGCGCAGCTTCACATGAGTCATGTGGTTCTGCAGGGCATAGGCGTATTCCACATAGCCGATGGAGCCCTTGATGCGCTTGACGTAGGACGCCACACCCTCGTTGCCCTTGCCGCCCACGCCCGTGGGCCAGGCCACCGATTTGTCGTTGCCGACCTGGGATTTCCACTCCTTGCTGACCTTGGACAGGAAGTTGGTGAAGATCCAGGTGGTCCCGGAACCGTCGGAGCGGTGTACGACGGTAATGGCCTTGTCGGGCAGGTTCACGCCCGGATTCGCCTGGGCGATACGCGGATCGTTCCAGCGCTTGATGTCGCCCAGGAAGATCTTGGCCAGCACCTCGTTGCTGATCTTGAGCTCACCGGGCTTGACGCCGGGCACGTTCACCACCGGCACCACGCCGCCCATGATCATGGGAAACTGCATCAGGCCCGCCTCGTCCAGTTCGTTGGGCTTGAGGGGTGCATCGGAAGCCCCGAAATCCACGGTCCTGGCCTTGATCTGCTTGATGCCGCCGCCGGACCCGATGGACTGGTAGTTGAACTTCATGCCCGTCTCCTTGTGGTAGGCGTCGGCCCACTTGGCGTAGACGGGGTACGGGAAGGTCGCGCCGGCACCGGAGATCGCACTGACTCCCCCGGCGCTGGCAGTGGCCATATAGCCGACGGACAGCAGCGCCGTACCGGCGATGACGCCCTTGGCAAACTGTTTGAGCATGTGTCTCACCTTTTCCAGTTGCGTTGGATGAACGAAGAGCATGACGGCCGGGGCCCATCCCCTGCCCAACGTCGAGGCAGTGTATAGCGCCTTTGTGACAATCGTATGACGGCGGTCAACGCAGAGTCCGGGATGGACATGCGAACAAAAAGACGTTACATCAATAATATGGAATATATTATTGAAGCGCGATGGCAGGATCGGGGCCGGGGCTCCGGCAAGCTGTGCACAGGCTGATCAAACGGCGGATCACAAGGCGCAGAGGGGAAGAGAAAGCGCCGTTTACAGGGGGCAGAGGAGCATTCCGAGCCCCCGTGAAACGATTCGAGCGCCGCTTCAGCGCTCCGGGCAGCGATGCCTTCAGCGGGGAATCCCGCAACCGGGCGCAGCTTTCAGGTACCCACCGTCTCCTTGGGGCAGTCGGTCTCCCGGGCCGGGGCGGCCAGCGCCAGGCCGGCGAGGCGGGATGGCGGCAGGGTCAGCCGCCGGAATGGGGCGTGAACCGGATGACCACCCGGGTGGGCTCACGCTCCAGGTACTCCACGGCCAGATCCTCGCCGTAATGTCCCCGGAGCTGATCCAGCAGAGGCAGCGGATCGTGGTCGTTGACGAAGCGCATGGCCTCCCCGGGCTGAAGGGCCGCGAGGGCCCCGAAAATGGCGGCGTGACGGAAACGCTTGGCAATGCCCCGGGCGTCGAACAGATGCTCGCGGTCCGCCACCGGGAAAATGGGCAGGTCCATGGTCATCCTCGCTGTTGACGGGACCGCTTGCGGTCCTGGAATGCGGTCAGCTGGCGCACCGAGCGGGCCATGTGCCGCGCCCGCTCGAACCATGCCTGGGCCAGGGGATCCGGCAGGTGCTGGCGGAGGGTGTCGTGGAACAGGGCCAGCCAGTCGTCCACCAGATCCTCGGTGACGCCCACCCCCAGGTGCTTGCCGGCCACGTCATAGGTATCCGGGCGGTAGGGCGCTCCGCCCAGGGCGACCCACCAGAAATGGGTCAGCCGGGCCTTGTGAGTCGCCCAGTCCCCCACCATGAGGAAGGGCTCCGAGAGGGTCGGATGAAGCTGGACCGCATCGTAGAAATCCTCCACCACGGCCTCGATCCGCTCATGCCCGATGGCCCGCCAGGTGTCCCGGCTCCGCGAGCCGTGCTCGACCGTCGCCCCTGCTGAGTCCATACAGATCCCGCTGCCGGTATTTAAGATGTACATAGCTTACATCTTTTTGCCGGGCAATCAACCCGGACCTTGTAAGGGCTTCGACGGGCCGGCGACTAACCGGGTGTTGCAGAGAATCCACCAGGAGAACCGAGCCATGAACCCCAGAACCGTCACCTACTCCGCCGTTGCCGGGCTGCTCGCCCTGGGATCCACCGCGGCGGTCACCACCACCGCCGCCGCGGCGCCCCAGATGGAGCAGTGCTTCGGGATCGCCAAGGCCCACAAGAACGACTGCGCCAGCGGCGCCCACTCCTGCGCGGGCACGGCCGCCCGCGACCGCCAGACCGACTCCTTCGTGCTGGTGCCCAAGGGGGTGTGCGACAAGATTGCCGGCGGCGGCACCACGCCCCAAGAGGCCGAGCAGGCCCAGGCCAACACTGAGTCCGACAGCTGATGCGGCGGCGGCGCCGCCCTTGAACCGACAAAATCCAAAGGAGGATTCCCCATGCGTCGAGCACACCTGATCGCCAGCGGCGCCCTGTCCGGGCTGGTGGCCCTGTCCATGGCCGGCGGCGCCCTCGCCGCCGACCAGGCCCCCCGGATGGAGCGCTGTTACGGCATCAACAAGGCCCATATGAACGACTGCAAGAGCGCAGACCATGCCTGCAAGGGCATGGCCGCAAAGGCCCGGGACCCGGACTCCTTCGTCAAAGTCCCCAAGGGCGTATGCGGTAAGATCGCCGGCGGCAGCACGGAACCGGGCCGCTAGCCGGGCGCTCTGCAATCAGACTGGCGCGCGAACAGCGGCGGCGCCCGACCAGGGCGGCCGGTCAGGCAGCAACGCCGGGGCCTGTGGGACGGCGCCGGGTCGCGAGGCCGGACGCGTCCGCCATGGCAGGCGCCCCGACGGATATGCCATGCTTGCCGGACAGGCGGCGGACCGCCCGAACCGGGTATCCCCCGGTCCGGGCCCGCTTCACCCATCGCCCGGACCGGGCCACCAGATGACAGTGATGCCACATGCTCCCCTTCCAGCCTGCGCCGGCATCGGACTGCGCTCCCCCCACTATGAGGCGGTGCTGGCGCAGCGGCCCGATGTGGGCTGGTTCGAGGTGCACAGCGAGAACTACTTCGCCGAGGGGGGGGCCCCGGCCCACTACCTGGAGCGTGTCCGGGCCGACTATCCCGTGAGCTTCCACGGGGTGGGGCTGTCCCTGGGATCCACCGACCCCCTGGACCCGGCCCACCTGGGGCGCCTGCAGGCCCTGGTGGACCGCTTCGAACCCGCCCTGGTCTCCGAGCACCTGTCCTGGAGCTCGGTAGACCGGCGCTTCCTCCACGATCTGCTGCCTCTGCCCCACACCCGGGAGGCCGTCGGTCATGTGGCCGCCCGCATCCAACAGGTGCAGGACTGTCTCGGCCGGGAGTTGCTCGTGGAAAACATATCGGATTATCTGCGCTACGATCAGGCGGATTTCTCCGAATGGGAATTTCTGGTGGAGACCGCCCGGGCGGCCGGATGCGGTCTGCTGCTGGACGTGAACAATATCTACGTCAACGCCTGCAACCACGGCTTTGATGCTTATGCCTACGTGGATGCCGTCCCCCCGGCACTGGTCAAGGAGATTCATCTCGCGGGCCATACGGTGAACGACATCGACGACGGCACAAAGGTGCTGATCGACACCCACAACCGGCCGGTCCCGGCACCGGTCTGGGACCTGTACCGGCACGCCCTGAAGCGCCTGGGCCCCCGCCCCACCCTGGTGGAATGGGATGCCGACCTGCCCCCCCTGGCGGAACTGGTCCGTGAGGCCCATACCGCCGGGGCCCTGCTGGAGAGCGCCGGTGACGTCCCTGCGTGAGCTTCAGCGGGATTTCGCGGGCGCACTGTTCGACGAAAGGTCCCCGGACTTCACGCCCCAGCCCGCCCGCTTCCAGATCTACCGCAACAATGTGCTCAGCAACCTGGTGGACGCCCTTGCCAGCGTCTACGGTGCGGTGAAGGCCCTGGTGGGCGATGAGTTCTTCGAGCACGCCGCCGAGCGCTATGCCCGGCGCACGCCTTCCCTGTCGGGCAACCTCAATGACTTCGGCGCCGACTTCGGCGCCTTTCTCGCGACGTTGCCGGGGGCCTCGGACCTGCCCTATCTGGGGGACGTGGCCCGCCTGGAGTGGTCCGCGCATCTTGCACTGCTGGCGCCGGATGCTGGCCCCGCCGACTTCTCCGCCCTGGCCGCCCTCGCGCCCGGGGAGCAGGAGCGAGTGCGCCTGCGGCTTCACCCTTCCGTCCACCTGCTGGAGTCCCCCTATCCCCTGCTGCGGATCTGGGAACTCTGCCAGCCGGATACACCGCAGACCGGCGCCGGCGTCAGCCTGGACGAAGGCGCAGCCCGGCTGCTGGTGGCCCGCCCCCGGCTCAAGGTGGAAATCACGGAGCTGACGCCGGGTCCGTTTGCGCTTCTGGCGGCGGTCCACGAAGGACAGGGATTCGCCGTCGCCTGTGAGCGGGCCCTGGAAGTCGACGCGGGGCTGGACATTCCCGCCTTCGTGCAGGCGCAGGCCGCCGCAGGCGTGATCGTCGACTGGGAGGTGTGAGCCCGGGCAGGGCTTCGCCCCGGGTCAATTCTTCGTCAAGCCAGGCGTTGGCTTGGCTGCCGGCATGGTCTATCCTTCGGGCCGCGGCGAAAGCGGGGCCGGTGCGCGCCTCGCACGAGGCCGTGTCCACGGGCTTCCTCCGGGAAGCGTCACCAGCCCCGAACTTTATGGTTCGCGGGTGTGTCGACTTTCAACACATCCCTCTAACATGCGGAGGTTAGTAATGGCTGATTTCGAGGATAAGAAGGTAACGCGCCGGTCCGTGCTCAAGGGCGCCGCCCTGCTCGCGGGTGTGGCCGCGGGACCTGCGCTGCTGGTGAGCCGGGAGGCCCAGGCGGCCAAGGCTTCCAAGGCCGCCATGATGTATCAGGACCACCCCAAGAACGGTCAGGACTGCAGCAAGTGCGTGCAGTTCATCCCCGGGGCTTCCGCCTCAGCCATGGGCACCTGCAAGGTGGTGGCCGGCAAGATCAGCCCCAAGGGCTATTGCATCGCCTTCACGCCCAAGAGCTGAACGGTCCAGTGCATGTTGCCGGCGACGGGGGGAGCCGGCAACCATGCTCAAGGGCCGGGATGTGCGCCCTCCCCGGCGCCGGAACGCCCTGCATTGACAGTCAGCCCGCAGCGCTCTTGCGCAGTCCTTCCATCAGATTGCCTACTGCCCGATCCAGCAGAGGCACGTCTTCAAGCACCGTGGCACTGCCGCGGCGCAACGCCGCCGCCAGACCGTGGACGGTCATGTCCCTGGCCTTCAGGCCCTTGCGGTTGGTGAACAGATAGGTTCCGGTCACACGGCTGATCCAGGTCAGCCGGGCCCGCAGCGTCGAGCCGTCCTCCTCCACGAACTCCAGCCAGCTGCCCACAGCCAGATTCCGGGCCTGGTCCATGAAGTCGTCGTCGTTCTCCGCCTCCGCCAGGGACTCGGGCTCCTCGCTGAGCGTGATTTCCTCGACATCGAGCCCGGTATCGGCCAGAAGCTCCCGGATGGCGTCCGCATTGAAGCCCTGCTCCAGCTTCTCCCCGGCGGCCTCCTCACCGGCGATCACCCCATCGTCGCCCGCTGCAGAGCCATCCCGTGCCGCCGCCTCCACCGCGTCGGCGACGTCGTCACCGCCGAGCGCACCGCCCTGACCGGCACTGCGGCCCACGTTGACCGCAGCCGCATGGTACTCGGCCAGAACGGCCAGGAAGCGCTCACGCACCTCGGGCGCAACGGAGATCAGACCCATGCCCTCCTTCAACCGCCTCAACAGGCTGGGCAGCAGGCTCACCAGGCGTTTGCGGTCGGCCGCCGAATGCTTGGGCGCAATGCTCCAGATCAAGTCGTCCATGGTCTCGATGGCGCCGCGATAGGCCTCGCTGTCGGCGCCTTCCCGGGCGCACAGCACGAACAGCAGGCTGTTCCAGTGGGTGGTGAGAAAGGTCTTCACCACACCCCGGACCTCGTCGGATTCAGTGCGCTGGTCGATCTCCTCCTGGGCCATCTCCTTGGCGTGGCCGAGGCGCTCGCGACCTTCGATGGCACGGCTGACCTGTTCGTCGGCCTGCTCCGCCTCCTGGGCCACGAACTGCTCGAAATCCGCCAGCAGTTCCGCGAACAGCTCGATGTCGTCCTCGAATTCGTCGAGCACCCGCTGAACCACGGTGCTCATCTTGCGGTACAGGGGATCGTCGTCGCCCTCGCCGCCGTCCCAGCCCAGCGCCGCCTCCGCCAGTCGGTTGACCAGTCGGCGCGCCGGGTGGCCCTTGCGGGCGAAAAAGCTCTTGTCAATCAGGACCACTTTCAGGACGGGGATCTGCAGGCGCCCGATCAGCGCCTTCATCGCGCCCGGGATGTCCTTGTCATCCAGGATATAGTCGAACAACATGGCCACGATATCGATGGTCATGTCATCCACCGGGCCGGCTTCCTCGCCCAGGGAGGCGCCTTTCAGCTGGCGCACCACGTTGGTGGTACCCGATGCCACCACTGCGCCATCGACGGGAAGCCCGCCGCCCACTGCACCGGGATAGCCCTGCTGGAGCAGCGTCAGGCCGGTGAGCGCGGCCGGAATGCCGCCGCCGTAGCCGCCCCCGCCCTGGACACTCCCGGCTGCACCGGCGCCAGGCGCACCACCATAGCCACTCACGCCCGAGGCGCCGCCGCCGGGGCCCTGCGTCCACAGCTGCTGCATGGTGCCGAACACGTCCTGGCCGGCCTCATCCTCACCGTCCCAGGCGCTGTCGGAGGTGCCGGCGCCATAGGCGGGCCCCGGTGCCGCCGCGCCCGGGCGTTTCTTGACGGCCACCCGGATCTTGGGCAGAACGCCGTTCTCGATCAGAAACTGGTTGAGCTCCTGGTACACCGCCGGCAGGTCACACAACACGTAGCGGTCGAACAGTTTGAGAATGATGAGCTTGACCTTCACCCCCGACTCGATGACGTTGCATGCCTCGGCAAAGGCATTGCATACCACTTCCGGGCCCACCGGGTTGCTGTGGGACTTGAGCTCGGGGTCGTCCAGGAGCACGCCCACCCGCGTGTCCAGGTGTCCCAGCTGCTCCTTGCACGTGGACTTGACCTTGCCGACCATGTTGGTCACGGCAAGGGATTCCTCCAGTTCGTCCGTCTCCACCAGGCTCAGGCCGAGCTCGGAATCGGCCTCGGGCGCCGCATTGTTCTGCGCGCGCCCGTCCATGGCGTGATCAAAGCCCTCGCCGAAGGTGCTTCGGAAGGCTTCCTCGATGGCCTGGCGCTTGAGCCGCACCTCCCGCATGGCATCGAAATACAGGCTCTGGACCGCGTTGCTCTCCGCCTTCTCCGCCAGGTCGAACAGGGCATCGTC
Source organism: Gammaproteobacteria bacterium (assembly GCA_035267985.1). Taxonomy (GTDB): domain Bacteria; phylum Pseudomonadota; class Gammaproteobacteria; order DATFLG01; family DATFLG01; genus DATFLG01. The sequence continues at coordinate 11,244 of DATFLG010000174.1, forward strand.
GACCTTGTCGAGCATGGATCGCACCGATGCGGTCAGGCGCTTCATGGAGCGACTGCGGCATTCCCTCAGCAGGCGCGTCGACTCGCCAGGCCCCTTGCGGGACTTCCCATAATCGTCCATCTGGATGATATTCATTGCGGACCACTCTCCCGGCTGGCGTCCTCTACGGGGGTAGTTTCGGCCGCTACCCCGGATGGCTTTCAGTGATAGCACAGGCCCATGGTCCGTTTTGTGACCCTTCGCTCAAAATTTGTCGACACCTTCCGTATAGTTACGATAAAGCCCGACCGGCAGAGGTCCGAACCAGTCCGCCATGAGCCGCGCTGAGAACAACACCGGAAAGGGGCCCGCCGGGGCCTCGGAACCCGCACGCCAATGGGTGCGCTCGGTCTCCAGCCTGGTGTCGCCGCCGGATATCTGCGTGCGGCTGCTGGAGCTGACCGAGGACCTCGATGCGTCGGCCGCCGACATCGGCGGGGTGATCACCCAGGATCCGAGCCTCACGGCCCGGCTGCTGCGGATGGTCAACAGCTCGTTCTACAGCTTTCCCTCACGCATCGACACGGTCTCCCGCGCCGTTGCAGTGGTCGGCATCCGGGAGCTCTACCGCCTGGTGCTGGCAGTCTCGGCGGTGCAGATGTTCAGCCGCATTCCCGCCGGGCTCGTGAACATGGACACCTTCTGGCGCCACAGCATCTATACCGGCCTCATCGCCCGTGCTCTGGCCCGCAGGGTGCGCGTGCTCCATCCGGAACGGCTGTTCGTAGCCGGCCTGCTTCACGATATCGGGAGCCTGGTTCTCTACCACAAGGCACCGGAACAGGCCCGCGAGATGCTTGTGCAGGCCGACGGCGACGAGGAGCGCCTCCACGGGCTCGAACGCGAGATCCTGGGATTCACCCACGCGGACATCGGCGGCCATCTGCTGGAGCTGTGGCAGCTGCCCGCGGCGCTGCGCACGGCCGTGACCTTCCACCATGACCCCGGCGCGCTGGAGGAAGTCACCCTGGAAGCCGCGCTGGTTCATCTGGGGGATGTATTCGCCAACCATTCCGAGATCGGCGCTTTCTGCGAGGAGCCGGCCGCGGGGTCCAGCGGCGCGGAAGCCGCATGGCGGGCGACCGGACTGGACGCGACGGACTTCGATATGGACGAGGTGATCGGCGAGGCGGGGCTTCAATTCACGGAAACGGCCGCCCTGCTCTGCGCGAAGGTCTAGCGCGCATTGACGTCGACGGGGTCGACGCGCGGCCCCATGCACTGTGCCTCAAGCGCCGCGGAGCCTGGGCATGTCCCGCAGCGGCGTACCCGCCTTCAGAAGCGCTGCTTGGCGAACCAGGGAATCATCCGCTCGAACGCCTCTTCGATCTGCTCCATGGACGTGGAATAACTGATGCGCAGGCCATTGGGGCAGGAATCGCCGAAAGTGGTCCCGGGGACGGTACACACGCCGGTCTCCTCCAGCAGGCGGATGGCGACGCTGGTGCCGTCGGTGTTGGGCGGCAGGGACGGGAAGATGTAGAAGCCGCCCTGGGGCCAGTACCCGGTCAGGTAGGGCGTCTCTCCCACCAGCTGCACGATGCGGTCGCGGCGGCGCTGATACTCCTCGACCATTCCCTGCAGGCAGCTGCGGTCCCCGGTCAGAGCCGCCACCCCCGCCCACTGGGCCGGGGTGTTCGCCACCGTGGTGGTGAAGATGTGATAGCGGCGCAGCATCTTGATGACGCCCTGGCTGGAAATAATCCACCCGATGCGCAGGCCCGGCATGCTGAAGGTCTTGGAGAAGCTGCTGACGGCCATGACATGGTCCAGATCCGCAGTCCAGTTCATCACGCTGGGGTATTCGAGATCGTCCAGCACCAGATGATCGTAGACCTCGTCGCTGATCACCTTCACCCCCCGGTAGGCCGCCTCCTGGACGATGGCCTCCACCGTCTCCCGGGGATAGACGGTCCCCGTGGGATTGCTCGGCGAGTTCAGCACGATTGCGAAAGTGCGCATGCCGATGCTGTCGATCACCTGCTGAGGGTCGAGCTGATGGCCGTGCTCGGCCCGGGTGGGGATGGCCTTGACCTCGCCGCCGTGCATGCGGATCAACGGCGCGTAAAGTGGAAAACACGGATCGGGCACCAGGAACTGGCGCCCCGGCGCGGCCGTGGCGCTGAGGGCCAGATAGATCGCCTCGGTCGCGCCGGTGGTGACCAGGATATTCTCTTCCGCCAGCGGGCGCCCGTAGCGGGCGCTGTAGTAGTCCTTGAGCGCCGTCAGCAGCTCGGGCAGGCCCGCATCCATGGTGTAGCCGGTCTGTCCGGCGCGCAGGGCGTCAATATGGGCGTCGATGATGTGGGGGGGAGTCGGAAAGTTGGGCTGGCCGATGGACAGGTGGATGACACCGTCCATGCTCGCCGCCATGTTCACCATCTGGCGGATGCCCGGTATGGGCAGCGCCCGCAGCGCCGGATTCCACATGGGCTGCTGGGTATCGAAAGGATCCTGCTGATCCCGGAGCTCCGACGATTGCGCCATGCACACACCTCCCCAAGTTCGGGTCAGCGTAGGCCGGCGGCGCAACGCCGGTCAAGCGCTCTCGCGGTTGACGCACACGCCGTGGACCGTTACCGTCGATCCGGGCCTGCCCGTTGCCTCAGTTCACCCGCGACTCATGACGATGAAATCCTCCCGGGACGCACAGCCTGTGATCGTCACCGTCTCCACGCCCGAGGACGGCCCGCCGCCGGGCCTGGAGCCGATCGCGGATCAGGCCCGGATCGTGCATACCACCGATGCGGAGGCGCTGCGTGGCGCGATCGGTGAGGCGGATATCCTGATGGTCACGGATTTTCGCACCACCATCGTGCGCGACGCATGGGCCGGGGCCGCGAAGGTGCAGTGGGTGCACGCCACCAGCGCGGGGGTGGACGCCATCCTGTTCCCGGAGCTGGTGGACAGCGACGTGCCGGTCACCAACGCCCGCGGCATCTTCGACCGGCCCATTGCCGAATACGTGCTCGGGCTGATCCTGGCCTATGCCAAGGACCTGCCCCATACGCTGGACCTGCAGCGGGCGCGCCACTGGAAGCATCGCGACACCGAGCGGATAGAAGGCCGCCAGGTGCTGGTGGTGGGCGCGGGCTCCATCGGCCGGGCCATCGCCCGTATGCTCAACGCCGCCGGCATGCAGGTTACAGGGGTCGCCCGACACGCCCGGGAACAGGACGCCGATTTCCGCGCGGTACACGCAGTGGAGAGTCTGCCCGGGCTGCTGGCGGAGGCCGACTACGTGGTGGTGGCCACGCCGTTGACGCCCCAGACCCGCGGACTGTTCGACCGCGAGGCGTTCGGCTGCATGAAGCCCTCGGCCCGGTTCATCAACATCGGCCGCGGGCCCATCGTGAAGACCGCCGATCTGCTGGAGGCGCTGCGCGCAGAGGCGATCGCCGGAGCGGCCCTGGACGTATTCGAACAGGAGCCGCTGCCTGCCGATCACCCGTTGTGGGACACCCCCGGGGTCATCGTCTCGGCTCACATGGCCGGCGACTTCCTCGGCTGGCGGGAAGCCCTGAGCGCCCAGTTCATCGACAACTTTCAACGCTGGCGCCGGGGCGAGCCCCTGCAGAACATCGTGGACAAACGACGCGGCTACGTGCCGGTAAAGGAGTGACCATCATGCCACCCGCGGCTTCTTCGGACATCGCCGAGCTTTCCGCCACCGAGCTGGTCCGGCTGTTCCACCGCCGCGAGCTGTCGCCGGTGGAAGCCGCCCAGGCCTGTCTGGAACGCATCGAACAGGGCAACGACACGGTCAATGCCTATTGCCTGGTGGACCCGCAGACCACGCTGGCCGAGGCCCGCCAGGCCGAAGAGCGTTACCGCCGCCAGGAGCCCCTGGGGGACCTGGACGGTGTGCCGGTCGCCATCAAGGACGTTTTCCTCACCCGGGGCTGGACCAATCTCAAGGGTTCCCGCACCGTGGACCCCGACCAGCCCTGGGAAACCGATGCGCCGGCCATCGCAGCCCTGCGCCGCCACGGTTTCGTGCCTCTGGGCAAGACCACCACACCCGAGCTCGGCTGGAAAGGCGTGACCGACAGCCCCCTGGCCGGCGTCACCCGCAACCCCTGGGATCCGCGCAAGACCTCAGGGGGCTCCAGCGGCGGCAGCGGCGCGGCCGTGGCCCTGGGCATGGGCCCCCTGGCTCTGGGCACCGATGCAGGCGGCTCGATCCGCATACCCGCCGGATTCTGCGGCGTGGTGGGCCTCAAGCCCACCCACGGGCGGGTGCCCATGTGGCCGGCCAGCGCCTTCGGCAGCCTGGCCCATCCCGGGCCCATGACCTGGACGGTGGAAGACGCCGCGCTGCTGATGAACGTGCTGGTGGAACGCGATCCCCGCGATCCCACGCTGCCGCCCCAGAACATCGATTATCTGGACACCCTGAGCGCCGGGGTGTCGGGCATGCACATCGCCTACAGCCCGGACCTGGGTTATGTGGACGTGGATCCGGAAATCGCCTCGGCGGTGGCGGAAGCGGCACGCACCTTCGAGGACCTGGGGGCCCGGGTGGAGGAAGTGGGTCCCGACTTCGACGATCCCACCCAGGCCTTCGAACGCCTTTTCTATGGGGGCGCGGCCAACGCCCTGCGGGATATCGACGCCGCCACCCGCAGCCGGATGGACCCGGGGCTGGTGGAGGTGGCCGAGTGGGCATCGGGCTTCTCCATGCTGGACTACATGGAGGCGATGAACCAGCGTGGCGCATTGATCGAGCGGACCAGCCTGTTCCACGAGCGCTTCCATCTGCTGCTCACCCCCACCCTGCCCATTGCGGCGTTCACGGCGGGCCTGGAAGTGCCCGAGAACTGGCCCGAGCGGCGCTGGCACACCTGGACACCGTTCACCTACCCGTTCAACATGACCGGCCAGCCCGCCATTTCCGTCCCCTGCGGGTTCACCGAAGCCGGCCTGCCCATCGGGCTGCAGATCGTGGGAGCGCGCCACCAGGACGACTTCGTGCTGCGGGCCGCCCACGCCTATCAGACAGCCCGTCCGCTCACCGACCGGCGGCCCCGGCTCAAGGCGTAACGGAGGAGATCATGGAGCAGACAGCGGTACGCATTGCCGGCGCGCGGGTGACCACGGCGCAGTCGGTGGACGTCGTCAATCCCTACACCCGGGAAGTGATCGCCCGGGTGCCGGCCTGCGGCGCGGAACAGGTGGACGGTGCGTGCACCGCAGCCGCCGCCGCCCTGGCCCGGGATGATTTCCCCCAGCATCGCCGCGCCGAAGTCCTGGAGACCGCCGCCCGCCTGCTGCGGGACCAGGCCGAGAATTTCGCGCTCACCATCACCCGTGAATCGGGCAAGCCCATCGCCACCGCCCGGGGCGAGGTGGCCCGGTGCGTGGATACCCTCATCTATTCGGCGGTGGAGGCGCGCCGCCTGAGCGGCGAGATGATTCCGCTTCAGGCCACGGCCGCGGGCGCGGGCAAGCTGGGCTTCGCCCTGCGCGTTCCCATCGGGGTGGTGGGGGCCATCGCGCCGTTCAATTTCCCGCTCAACCTGGTGGCCCACAAGCTGGCGCCCGCCGTTGCCGCCGGCTGCCCCGTGGTCCTCAAGCCCGCGCCCCAGACACCTCTGTCAGGCATCGCCCTGGTGGAGCTGCTGGTGGAAGCGGGCCTGCCGGAAGACTGGATTTCGGTGGTCACCGACAGCGGCAAGGAAGCCGGCGAACCCCTGGTGAGCCACCCGGTTCCCCGGATGATCACCTTTACCGGCAGCGCCCCCGTGGGCTGGGCCATCGCAGCCGCCGCGCCCCGCAAACGGGTGTCCCTGGAGCTGGGCTCGAACTCGCCGCTGATCATCGAGCCCGATGCGGACCTGGACCGCATCGTGAACAAGCTCAAGGTGGCCGGCTTTGCCAACGCGGGCCAGAGCTGCATCTCCGTCCAGCGCATTCTGGTGCACCGGGATGTGCACCCGGAGCTGATCCGCCGGCTCAAGGACGCCGCCGAGTCCCTGGTGGTCGGCAACCCGGAGGACCCGGCCACCCAGGTGGGCCCCCTGATTCATCCCCGGGAGAACGAGCGCATCGCCGAGTGGGTCCAGGAGGCGGTGGACGCCGGCGGGCGCCTGGTCACCGGCAACCAGGTCCGGGACGGCGTGTTCGTGCCCACGGTGGTGGACGAGGTGCCCCACGTGTGCCGCCTGGCCACCCATGAAGCCTTCGGCCCGGTGGTGGCGGTCTTCGCCTACCAGGATTTCGACGAGGCCATCGAGCGCGCCAACGACAGCGCCTTCGGCCTGCACGCCGGCGTGTTCACCCGGGACCTGTCCAAGGCCCTGCAGGCCGCGCGCCGGCTGGACTTCGGCGGAGTGCTGATCAACGAGGTGCCCACGTTCCGGGCCGACCAGCAGCCCTACGGCGGGGTGCGCGATGCAGGCAACACCCGGGAAGGGCCTGCCTATACGGTGCAGGAAATGACCGAGCTGCGCTTCGTCAGCCTGGAGCCCTGAGACCGGGCGGGCCTCCCTGCCCGCCCCACACCGCCTGCCGGGAGGACCCGGCCTGGGCGCTACCCGGTGGCCTCGAGCGCCTGCTGGAAGATGTCCACCGCCTCGTCGACCTGGGCACGCTGGACGATGAGCGGGGGCAGCCAGCGCACCACCTGGCCGCCGTAGGCGCCGCAGCGGATCAGCAGCAGCCCGCGGCGCTCGCACTCCTTGAGCAGCCGCTCGGCCCGGGGGCCGTCCGGCCTGCCGTCGGCATCCACCATCTCCGCGCCGATCATCAGTCCCTTGCCCCGCACGTCGCCGATGCCGGCGTGGTCCTTCTGCAGGGCTTCCAGGCGGGTCCGAAGGTGCGCGCCCTGGGCCGCGGCATTCTCCACCAGCCCTTCCTCCTCGATCACGTCCAGGGTGGCCAGGGCGGCGGCGCAGGCCACGGCGTTGCCCCCGTAGGTGCCGCCCTGGGAGCCGGGCCAGCCCTTGGCCATGAGCTCGGTGGGGGCGGCGAAGGCCGACAGGGGAAAGCCGCTGGCGAGCCCCTTGGCGGTCACCACGATGTCCGGCTGCACGTCGAAGTGCTCGTGGCCCCAGAACCGGCCGGTGCGGCCGTAGCCGGCCTGCACCTCGTCCACGATCAGCACCAGGCCGTGACGGTCACAGCGCTCGCGCAGCCCCTGCATGAAGGGGGTATTGGCGGGAACATAGCCGGCTTCCCCCTGCACCGGCTCCACCAGCATCGCCGCCGTCTCCCGGGGGCTGCTGAGGGTATGGAAGATATGATCCAGTTCCCGCAGGCAGAACTCGGCGGCGGTGGCTTCGTCCCAGCCGTAGCGGTAGGTATTGGGAAAAGGTGCCACCACCACCCCGCCCATCATGGGCTGAAGACCGGCCCGCAGGCCCACGCTGGAGCTGGTCATGGACAGCGATCCCATGGTGCGCCCGTGAAACCCGCCGTGAAACACGATGATGTTGGGCTTGCCGGTGGCCTGGCGCGCCAGGCGCAGGGCCGCCTCCACCGCCTCGGTGCCCGCGTTGGCGTAGAACAGAGTGTCCAGGGAACCCGGCATGCGGGCGCTGAGACGGTCGCTGAGCTCCAGCAGCGGCGGGTGGCGCACGATGGCATACTGGCCGTGGATCAGCCGCCCCACCTGCTCGCGGGCCGCTTCAACCACCCGCGGATGGCAGTGACCGGTGCTGGTGACGCCGATCCCCGCGGTGAAATCCAGATACCGGCGACCCTCCTGGTCGTAGAGATGAACGCCTTCGCCATGACTGACGGTGATGCCGCTGGACTGCTTGAGCAGGGGCGACAGATGGCCGGAATCGGGCACCGATGAATGGTCGGTCATGGAGGCTCCTCGAGGTATGACGGGCTGAAGGCTCAGTCTACACGGGGCTTCGTCCACCCATCAAACCGCCGGCTTCCGGCGGCGATCCGTCGATGCAGTGGAGCCGGAGCGCCTTCAGGGCCGTGGAAACCCCGGCGCCCTTTGCCTATGGTGTTATCAGAGCGGCCGAGCGCCGCGTCAGGGCAGCGAAAGGAGACCTTCCATGCATCTGGTGTCCCGATTGTGCGCGATACCCGGCGTCGTCGCGGCCGGTGAATACGCCTACCA
>DATFLG010000175.1:0-3666 GCA_035267985.1 Gammaproteobacteria bacterium
CCCTTGCCGATGGACACGTTCACCGAGCCATCGTCCTGGGTGACGGTGGACACGGCAACCTTGGAGGAGAGCTCCTTGAGCAGCTGATCGCGCTGATCCAGAAGATCATTGGGCAGCTGGCCGCCGGACTTGCCGGTTTCATTCACGATGGACTGATTCAGTGATGCGATGGAGCCGGCCAGGGAATTGATGTCATTGACCGCATTCTTGAGCTGACCGTTGACGGAGGTCCGCTGATCGGACAGCTGCTTGTTCAGGGTGTGGAAACGGTTGACCAGGGACTGACCTTCCCCCAGCAGCACCTGGCGGGCCGGCACCGAGGTGGGATCGTTGGCGACCCCCTGCACGGCGTTGAAAAAGGAATTCAGGCCTGCTGAGAGGCCGGTGCTGCTGTCCCCCAGCACATTGGAGAGCTGGCTGGCCATCTGATGGTAGACGTTCAGACCGGACGCCGAGGCGTTGCTGTTGCGGACCTGGTCGGTGACGAACTGATCGTAGGCCCGGGTGACGCCGGTGACCTTCACGCCGCTGCCGATAAACCCGGCACCCGACAGCTGGGGGGTCTGGGTCGCCAGCTCCACCCGCTGGCGGCTGTAACCGTCGGTGTTGACGTTGGTGATGTTGTGGCCGGTGGTGCTCAGGGCCCGCTTGAAGGCCAGCAGTCCACCGGTGGCAATGCCCAGCAGGTCGCCGGTCGCACTCATGGGCAACCTCCCCGAATGGCCCGCGACTGTTCTGTGGCTGCGCCCATGGTCCGTCTCTCCCGTATCAGCTTAGCGACCGCCCGGCGGGGTTCTTTAATTGCGCCACGGCGTCCTGAAATCGACCGCTGTTGAGTATGTTGCGGATCTTGCGGGCATAGTCGGGATCGGTGGCATAGCCCGCGTCCTGCAGGGCGCGGGCGAAGGCGGCGGGATCGTCGCCGCGCTCCAGGGCCTGGCGATAGCGCGGATTGCCCTGCAGGAACCGGGCGTAGTCGGCGAAACTGTCCGCCACCGAGGGGTAGGTCCGGAACGCCGCCTGACGGCGCACCGGGATGCCCTGCTCGACCTCCAGGGTGGGCACGGTGGTCCGCCCCCCCTGCCAGTTGGCGTCCGCCTTGATGCCGAACAGGTTATGGCTGCTGCTGCCGTCGGGCCGGCGGATGGTGCCCCGTCCCCAGCCGGTTTCCAGGGCTGCCTGGGCCACCAGCAGCCGGGGATCCACGCCCAGCTTGCGGGCGGTCCGCTGCGCATGGGGCCAGACCCCGGCCACGAACTGGGCCGGAGAGGGGGCCGCTGCGCCGGCCTGGGGAGCGGGCCCTGGGGCGGCCGCGGGCGCGGAAACCTGCGCTGCCCCGCCCTGCGCCGGGCCGGCGGGCCGGGGCTGGGCGCCCCCCAGCTGGCGCACCAGCATGCGGGTCAGGCCCAGGTCGTGACGTTTGCTGATTTCCTGGGCCACCTGCTTGTCGAACATGCCCTGATAGAACTTGGTCTGGTTGTTGTCCAGCATCCCCTTGGCGAGGCTCGCCTGGCGCATGCTCTTGAGCATCATCTGCACGAACAGGCCCTCGAACTGCTGGGCCACCGCCCGCAGCGCCTTGGGCGAGCGGTGATGGGCCTCGGCCTTGAGGCGCGCGAGGCCCGTCATGTCCAGATAGATGTCGTTGTTGGCGGTCATGGCTGCCCGGGTTGCCGGTGCTCAGATCACGATCAGCCGGGCCTTGAGGGCGCCCGCCTGTTTCAGGGCCTGGAGAATGGCCACCACGTCGCTGGGGCCCGCCCCCACCTGGTTCACCGCCCGGACGATCTGGTCCAGGGTCACCCCCGCCTTGAACACGAACATGCGCTTCTTCTCCTCCTGCACCTTCACGTTGCTGGAGGGAACCACCGCCGTCTTGCCGCGAGAGAGCGGTCCGGGCTGGCTGACGGTGGGCTGCTCGCTGATGGTGACGGTCATGGAACCATGGGAGACCGCGGCCGGCATCACCTCCACGTGACTGCCGATGACCACCGTGCCGGTCCGGGAGTTGACGATCACCCGGGCCGGGGCGTCGCCGGGCTTGACGTTGAGGTTTTCCAGCATGGACACGAATTCCACCCGCTGGCCGGGGTCCGTGGGGGCGTTCACCCGCACCGAAGCGGCGTCCATGGGGCTGGCCGTGCCCTTGCCGATGGCCTTGTTGATGGTCCTGGCCAGCCGGCTTGCCGTGGTGAAGTCCGGGCTGTCGAGGTTGAGCACCAGGGAATTGCCGTGCTGAAACGGATTGTGCACGCTGCGCTCCACGGTGGCCCCGTTGGGGATGCGCCCCACACTGGGAATGTTCACGGTGATCTTGGAGCCGTCCTGGCCGCCGGCGCTCAGGCCGCCCACGATCAGGTTGCCCTGGGCCACCGCATAGACATGGCCGTCGGCCCCCTTCATGGGCGTCATCAGCAGGGTGCCCCCGCGCAGGCTCTTGGCGTTGCCCAGGGAGGAGACGGTCACGTCGATGGTCTGGCCGGGCTTGGTGAACGCCGGCAGGTCGGCGCTCACCGACACCGCCGCCACGTTCTTGAGCTGTGGGTTGACGTTGGGGGGCACAGTGATGCCGAACTTGGAGAGCATGTTCTCCAGGCTCTGGACCGTAAACGGCGTCTGGCTGGTCTGGTCGCCGGTGCCGTCAAGTCCCACCACCAGGCCGTAGCCTATGAGCTGGTTGGAGCGCACCCCCGCCACCTGAGCCAGGTCCTTCACCCGGTCGGCCCGGCCCAGGCCCGGAATCGCCAGGACCAGCACCGCCACCATCAGCTTGCCGAACATCGATCTCATCCGCGTTGCGCCTCACCCTGTGCGTTCAGAACGGCCAGTACCCGCTGTTGAAGAACCGCGCCAGCCAGCCCATGGTATTGGCGTCGGCCAGCGTGCCTCTTCCCGTGTACCGGATGCGCGCGTTGGCCACCTTGTTGGACAGCACCGTGTTGTCCGAGCCGATATCCGCCGGCCGCACAATGCCCGAAATCTGGATGTACTCGTCACCCTGGTTGAGGGTGAGCTGCTTCTGGCCCCGCACCACCAGGTTCCCGTTGGGCAGCACCCGGGCCACGGTCACCGTCACGTTGCCGCTCAGGCTGTTGCTCTGGCTGCTGTCCCCGGAGCCGCCGAAGGACTGGTCGGAGCTGAGCTTGTTCTCCAGCGTGTTGTTGCGGTTGGAGGCCAGGGGCAGCGCACCCGGCGCATTGAACTGGGGGCTGGAACCCAGGATGGTGGGGTTGGCCAGGTCCGCAGAGGTCTTCTTCTTGGTGTTGGTACTGGCCTTCTTGCTGGCCTGGGTGCTCTCCACCAGTTTGATGGTGAGCACGTCCCCCACCCGGTGGGCCTTGATGTCCCCGAACAGGTCCACGCCGTACCCGCTCTGGTAGATGGCGCCGTTGTCCGAGGCTCGGGCGGACGGCGTCGGCGGCATGGTGGGCGCGAAGTTGGCCGGGTCGCGGGGCGCGGTCGCGCAGGCGCTGAGCAACGCGAGCGGCAGCAGTGCGCCGAAGAGCTTGTGCCACTGAATCATGGGGTGCCCGTCCTCGTTCACGTCCGGTTACAGATGGGTGTTCACGTACTGGAGCATCTGGTCGTTGGTGGAGATGGCCTTGGAGTTCATCTCGTAGGCCCGCTGAGTCTCGATCATGTTCACCAGCTCCTCCACCACGTTCA
>DATFLG010000176.1:0-4502 GCA_035267985.1 Gammaproteobacteria bacterium
GTGGGTGCCGGGTCGCCGACAGGGGTTCCAAGCACACTTCGGAGGTGCGCCATGCCCGAGCTCCCGGACGTGGAAGTCTTCAAACGCTATCTTGATGCCACGGCCCTGCATCAGCCCATAGACCAGGTGACGGTGCGCGACGAGCGGGTTCTGGGCCGGGTGTCGTCGCGCACTTTGCGGCACCGGCTTTCGGGCCGCGAATTCCAATCCACCCGGCGCCACGGGAAATACCTTTTCGCGGAGCTCACCGGCAGCGGTTGGCTCGCGCTTCACTTCGGGATGACCGGGTTTCTCAAATACTTCAAGAATGAAGAGCCGGATCCCGAGCACGATATGCTGCTGGTGAGGTTCAGCAACGGCTACGGGCTCGGGTACAACAACCGGCGCCGGCTGGGCACGGTGGATTTCACGCCACACACAGAAGATTTCATTGCCCGCCATTCCCTGGGTCCCGACGCCCTGGCCATGGACCGCGAAACCCTCGACGCCCTGCTCCGCGCGCACCGCGGGACGATCAAACCGCTGCTCATGGACCAGAGCGCCCTCGCCGGGCTGGGTAATGTCTATACCGACGAGATTCTGTTTCAGGCGGCGATCCACCCTCGAACCCCGGTGCCGCGGCTGGACGCCGGCGCCCGGCGCCGGCTGTATCGCAGTATGACGCAAGTGCTGACCACCACCATCGAACGCGGCGCCGACCCCGCGCGGTTTCCACGGACTTATCTGACACCCCATCGCCGGGCGGGTGCTTCGTGCCCCCGCTGCGGTGCGCCGTTGAAACAAATACGCATTTCGGGGCGCGCCACCTACTACTGCCCGCGACGCCAGCCGGCGCCCTGACGGCGGGCCGCCGGCAGAGTGAACGCGCGCGCCCAATCCCCGAGCGGTTTTGCGGCTTCCCGCGTTGTGGGTGCCGGGGGCCTTGGCTACACTCGGAACAGAGTTGCCGGAACTCGGAAAAATACACGCAGAAAAAGGAACTTGATGCGATGTCCGCTGCCAGCACCCACTACCACGAGCCCGTCGAGGCCCTCTCCGACGACACCCGCGACCTGCACCGCGCTCTGGTCTCCCTCCAGGAAGAGCTGGAGGCGGTGGACTGGTACCAGCAGCGGGCCGACGCCAGTCCCGATCCGGCCCTGCGGGACATTCTTCTGCACAACATGCGCGAGGAAGTGGAACATGCCTGCATGGTCCTGGAATGGCTGCGCCGTCACAGCGCGGACTTCGATGCCCAGCTCCGGACCTACCTGTTCTGCGAGGGCAGTATCACGGAAGCCGAGGAGAGCGAAACGACTGACGTCGACGCCCCGGATGCCCGGGAGGCGCATCCACTGCGCCAGACAACGATCGGATCGTTGAAAGGAGTCTGAAATGGATTATCTGAACAGGGAACAGGCGCCGCTGCCGGCGGATTTCTGGGGCAGGGTGGACAGTGCCGCCCAGACTGCGGCCCGGGACCAGCTCACCGGCCGGCGCTTTCTCGACCTGGACGGTCCCTGCGGCGTGGGCCTCACGTCGGTGGAGATCGGCGCCGACTATTACTGCCGCGAGCCCGGCCCCGGCGAGGCCGGCGCCGTGGCCGGGCGGGCCATCCCCGTTCCCATGATCCGCAAAGCGTTCGGATTGAGCGTTCGCCGGCTGGACGCCTATCTGCACATGGGCCAGATCCTGGACCTGTCGCCGGCGGAGGATGCCGCCGAGGCGGTGGCCCGACGGGAGGAGGAATTCATCTATTACGGCGAGCGCCAGTTCGGGCTCGAGGGGCTGCTGACCGCCCAGGGCCGCCACCAAGCCCAGTGCGGAGACTGGTCCCAGGTGGAACGGGCGTTGGACGACGTGCTGGGAGCCGTCAACCGGCTCGAACAATCGGGCTTTCACGGTCCCTACGCCCTCGCCGCCTCGCCGACCCTGTACAACAGCCTGTTCAGGCGCTATGAAGGCACCGACATGGTGCAGCTGGAACACCTTCGGCGTCTGTGTGAGCTGGGCGTGTACAAGGCACCCATCGAGGGGGCCGTGGTGGTGGATCGCCACGCCGGCAGACTGGTGCTGGGACAGGATCTGATGGTGGGATATTCAGGGAATGACGGCATCCACTATCAGCTGTTCGTGAACGAAACCGCGGTGCTGGTCCTTCAGGAACCCCAGGCGGTCTGTTCCCTCTCCCCGTAAGGGGCCCCTGCCGCGGGATGTCAGTTCGCCGCGGCCAGCTTCCTGGCGATCCGGGCAACATGGGCACCCTGGAATCCCGCCAGCTCCAGCTCGTTTTCCGACGGCAGCCGGCTGCCGTCGGAGGCCGCGATGGTCGAGGCGCCGTAGGGCGTGCCGCCGCTGATTTCCGTCATACTCACCAGGCCCTGGGCCGAATAGGGCAGCCCTACGACCACGAAGCCCAGATGCAGCAGGGTGGTGTGGAACGACGTCAGGGTGGTTTCCTGTCCTCCGTGCTGACTGGCGGTGCTGGTGAAGGCGCTGCCTGCCTTGCCGATCAGGGCGCCGGACAGCCACAGGGATCCGGTCTGGTCGAGAAAGTTGCGCATCTGGGCACACATGTTCCCGAAGCGGGTGGGGGTGCCGAAGATCACCCCGTCATAGTCGGACAGCTCCTGCGGGCGGGCCACCGGCGCGGCCTGCTCCAGCTTGGCGCCCGCCTCCCGGGCCACCTCCTCGGACATCAGCTCCGGCACGCGCTTGACCGTGACCCGGGTATCGGGCACCGAGCCGGCACCCTCCTCCACGGCCCGGGCCAGTGTTTCCACGTGACCGTACATGCTGTAGTAGAGGACGAGAATATCGGTCATTGATGAACCTCCCGGTGGCGGACAACGCGGGCGGCCGGTCACCGCGCCCCCCGACTATAGCCAAGGACCTGCCGGCCTGCAGCCGGCATCAGGCAAAGAAACCCGGACGCTGCAGGCAGCGTCCGGGCCGGTGCGCCCTGCAGGGCGCGACTGCCACAGCGGGTCAGGAACGATCGCCGTCCCGGCCCCCTCCCCGGCGCCCGTGCACCCGCAGACCGGTAGCGGGGTCCAGGAACAGCCGGCGCACATGCTCCGGACGGTGGGCGAAGTCCAGCATGTTGTCCAGCGTGCCGGCCCTGGCATCGAAGGATCCGTCGCCGATGCGACCTACCTGCCAGTTGTCCTCGATGAAGCGCAGAACGGAGGCCTGGTCGGTGACGCTGTGGTCAACGTAGTTCTCACGGGCCCAGGGCGAGATCACAAGCAGCGGCAGGCGCGGACCGTAGCCGCAACGGTCCATGTAGCCGCCCCCGGCATTGGCGCCGCAGCTGCCGTTGGTCAGGGCATCGTTCATCGGATCGCTGGACTGGCTGACGATCGGACCCATCTGGTGGTCGTACCAGCCGTCGGAGTCATCATAGGCGATGATCACGGCGGTGTTCTTCCACTGCGGCGACTTCTCCAGACGGTTGATGGTCTTCACCAGGAAGGTCTGCTCGTCCAGCGGATCGGAATAGCCGGCGTGGCCGTCCTGGTAGCCGGCGGCCTTGAGGAAGCTGACCGCGGGCATGGTGCCGGCGTCCACGGCGGACCAGAAGTCCTTCAGGTCGTACTGGTGGTTGGCCTGGTCGCCGTCATGACCGATGGCGGCCACGGAGCTCGGCGGCAGATGGTGGGGGTTGGAGGTGGACTTGTAGTACTGGAACGGCTCGTGATGCGGAATGTAGTCCTGCATCCAGTTGCCGCCGATGTTCCGGTGCCTGGCGCCGCACACGGCCTTGCCGTCGGCGGTCCGGCTGGTGGGTCGGAAGCCGCCTTCGAACCAGCCCCAGCTGATGCCCCTGGCACTCAGCAGGTCACCGATGTTCCTGTTGCCGTCGACCATGGAGACATGAGGGTAGTCGGGATTGGAGCAGTCGTCGTAGGTCGGATCAGGGTCGTTGATCACGGTGCCCACGCCGTTGGCGTCCGGGCTCACCACACCGTAGGTGTCGGTGGCGGGCTCGGTGGAGATGGCACCGTGGGTCTGGCCGGCCACCAGATTCAGGGCGCCGGGGGTGGACGGACCGAAGGTCGTGTTGTAGGCGTTGTCGCTCATGGCGAAATGCTGGGCGTAGTTCCACAACGCCGTGACGGTGTTGCCGTCATAGTAGTCCATTACCAGGTTGGGTTTGCTGACTTCCGGCGGGGTGCAATTCTCGTTGTTGGTGTGCTCCACGAACTTGTCCATCAGACCGCCGTCGAAGGCGCGCTGCTCATCCCCATAGTGGTGATCCTGGTCACAGGTCAGGGCCTCGCTGCGGTCCAGACGCTCCGGGTTGGCGCTGTTGGGGTTGTGGGTCAGCAGATTACGGGTGAGACCATTCACCGACGGTGTACCCGACCGGGGGGTGAACGGGGGCTCGCCGGCGGGATTGGCGGCGTGGGGATAGGTGGCGAAGTAATGATCGAAGGAGACGTTCTCCTGAAAGATCACCACCACGTGTTTGATGGGAGTGGCCGTTGCATGGGCATCGGCCAGGGCCGGCTGGGCAGCGC
>DATFLG010000177.1:0-5854 GCA_035267985.1 Gammaproteobacteria bacterium
CGGGCATCCCTGGATGGCTTCCTCGTAGCCCTCCAGGAACGCCTGAGTGGTGCGCACCTCCCAGTCCCGGGCGTAGGGGGCGAGGGTTGCGAAATCCGCGGGGCGCTCGGCGGTGAGCCGGTGGCGGGCGGCAAACGCGGCATAGCTGAAGGAGCGCAGCATCCCCGCCACGTCCCGCAGCGCCGAGTGCTTGGCCCGGCGCTCGGCCAGGGGCCGGGCGGGCTCGCCCTCGAAATCGATGATCAGAAAATCATTCTCCGCCACCAGAACCTGCCCCAGATGGAAATCCCCATGGTGGCGGGTCTTGACCGCGTCCAGCTCACCGGAAGCCAGCTCGCCGATCCGCCGCCGCAGCGTCTCGGCCATGGCCACCACCCGGCCGGCGCCCTCGCTCAATGCCTCGGGCAGCCGCTCCGTGCGCTGCAGCGCGGCGAGCGATTCGCCCGCCTCATGGGCGATCCGGGCCGCCCAGGCCTCGAGGTCCGCGCCGGTGACGGGCTCGGGGTCGAAGGCGGCATCGCCGGTCTCCCGGGCCAGAGCCCGGTGCAGCTCCCCGGTGCGGGTGCCCAGCCGGCGCATCAGGAGCAGGAAGTTGACATGGGCGGCCTCCAGGATCGTCTCGTCGGGGGGGCTCACCAGGCATTCCTCCAGGAACCGGGTGAGGTAGTCCATGGTGTAGGACCAGGCATCCCCCTGGTTGGGCGCATAGGCCTGAAGAATCGCCAGGGTCGCGGTGGTCCCGTCCGGCTCGTGATACTCCAGCGCCCCGAGGACCGGGATGATGTGGTCATAGGGGGAGATCTCGGTGAGAAAACGCCCCATTTCCAGTTCCGGGTTCACGCCCTCCCGGTAGCGCCGGTACGCCTTCAGGAACAGCCGATCCCCGATGATCACCGCCGTGTTGCTGCCCTCGGCACCCGGCCGGCGCACCGGCTCGCGCAAATGCGTCTCATCCACGTGCTGGGAATAGGCCGCCGTGGCGGAGAACGTCAGACGCCCCTCGCCCAACACGACCACATCATCCTGACCCATCGCCTCCACCACCGCCCAGCAGAACGCCTCATCGGCGAAGGCGTCGCACAGAATGCCCATCCGCGCCCGCTGACGCACCTTGGCCAGCGTGAAATGCAGCAGCGGGCGTATGCGCTCGTCGTCCTCGCTCCACAGCAGGGTGAGGGGCAGGAAGTACCGGTCCGCCTCGGCGCCGTCGGTATGAACACGCACCCGGGCCATCAACCACTCACCCCGGTCCGTGGGCCAGACCTCCTGCCCCTCGATCTCCGCCCGTTCCACCGACTCGCCTTTGGCGGCGAACCAGCGCTGGGCCACCACAAACCGGGGCAGCAGCTCGTTCTCCAGCTGACCGCGCAGCTTGCGCGAGGCGCCCGCGCGCGCCTCCTCCACCCGTTCCGGGAAGAAGCTTCGCCAGCCCTCGGTGAGCACCAGCACCGGCAGCTCCAGGGGCGGCAGCAGCTCTTCGTGCCAGGCCGGCACCTCCGCCTCCGTGGCCAGCAGGAACCAGTACACGCCGTAGCCGGGCAGGGTCAGCAGGTACGGCAGGTCGCCGATCGGAGGGAAAGTGGTGTGTCCCATCATCTCCACGGGCACCCGTCCCTTGAAACGGGCCAGATCCAGCTCCACCGGCTGGGCCGAGCGGGACAGGTTGACCACGCACAGAACGGATTCCTCGTTGTATTCACGCACGTAGGCCAGGATCTTGCGATTGCCCGGATGGAGAAAATCCAGACTGCCACGACCGAACGCCCGGTAGTTCTTGCGCACCGCGATGAGCCGTTTGGTCCAGTTGAGCAGGGATGCCCGGTCCCGGCTCTGGGCCTCCACGTTCACGGCCTCGAAGCCGTAGATGGGATCCATGATCGGCGGCAGATACAGCTGCTGGGGGTCGGCCTTGGAAAACCCTGCATTGCGGTCCGGGCTCCACTGCATGGGCGTGCGCACTCCGTTGCGGTCGCCCAGAAAGAAGTTGTCGCCCATACCAATCTCGTCGCCGTAGTACACGATGGGCGAGCCCGGCATGGACATCAGCATGCTGTTCATCAGCTTGATCTTGTCCGGGTCGTTGTCCATGAGCGGTGCGAGCCGCCGGCGTATGCCCACGTTGACCCGCATGCGCTTGTCCACCGCATAGTGCTCGTACATGTAGTCGCGTTCACGGTCGGTGACCATTTCCAGGGTGAGCTCGTCGTGGTTGCGCAGGAACACGGCCCACTGGCAGGTCTCGGGAATGTCGGGGGTCTGCTCCATGATCTCCACCACCGCGTGCCGGTCCTCCTGGGCCACCGCCATGTACATCCGGGGCATGAGCGGAAAGTGGTAGGCCATGTGGCATTCATCCCCCTCGCCGAAGTATTCGCGCACATCCTCGGGCCATTGATTGGCTTCGGCGAGAAACATCCGGTTGGCGTAGCGCTGGTCCACCACCGCGCGCATCTGCCTGATGACCGCGTGGGTTTCGGGCAGATTCTCGTTGCCGGTGCCCTCGCGCACGCACAGATACGGAATGGCATCCAGGCGCAGGCCGTCCACCCCCATGTCCAGCCAGAACCGCATCTCCCGGATCACCGCCTTCACCACCTGGGGATTGTTGTGGTTGAGATCGGGCTGGTGGGAGAAGAAGCGGTGCCAGTAGTAGCTCTGGGCCACCGGATCCCATGCCCAATTGGATTTCTCCGTATCCGTGAAGATGATGCGGGTCTCGGGGAACTTCTTGTCGCTGTCGCTCCAGACGTAGAAATTGCGCCTGGCCGACTCCGCAGGCGCCGCGCGTGCGGCCTGGAACCAGGGATGCTGATCCGATGTGTGGTTGATGACCAGCTCGGTAATGATCTTCAGGCCCCGCCGATGGGCCTCGCGCACGAAGGTGCGAAAGTCCTTCAGAGTGCCATAGGCCGGGTGCACGTTTCGGTAGTCCGAGATGTCATAGCCGTCGTCGCGCATGGGAGAGGGATAGAACGGGAGCAGCCACAGGGTGTTCACCCCCAGGTCCTGGATGTAGTCCAGCTTTTCGGTCAGGCCTTTGAAGTCGCCGGTGCCGTCCCCGCTGCTGTCGTAGAAGGCCTTGACATGCAGCTGGTAGATGACCGCTTCCTTGTACCACAGCGGATCCTCTTCCCAGGATGCCTGCTCCTGTTCGCTCATGGGATGGGCTCCCCGAAAGGCTCAGAAGAAATACTCGAAATCGCGCTCGGTGCGGACTTTGCGCCGCAGACGGAAGATATGCGCGGGCGTCGACGTCGGATCCAGCTGCACGAAATTGCGCGCCCCGTGCCACAGGAAGCGGGCGCCGGTCAGCATGTCGTGCATCTGGTAGGGATGCCGGGTATCGACACCGAGCTCCGCCAGATCCAGCTCCACCCAGCCCGACTGGACGTGATAGGCGTCCAGGTTCACCACCACCAGCACCACGTTGTCCTCGTCCTCGGTGTGCTTGCTGTAGCAGATCAGCTCATCGTTGTCGATGCGGTGGAAAGTCAGGTTCCAGGCCTGATGAAGCGCGGAGTTGTCCCGCCGGATCCGGTTCACCCGGGTCATGAAGTCCTTCAGGCTGTCCGAGCGCTCCAGCTCCCAGTGGCGTACCTGGTATTTCTCCGAATCCAGGTACTCCTCGCTGCCCGCCTCCCGGGGGCGGTTCTCGGTCAGTTCGTAGGCCGGCCCGTAGACGCCGTAGCTGGCCCCCAGAGTGGCCGCCAGCACCAGGCGGATCATGAACGCCGGGCGGCCTCCGAACTGCAGATATTCGGTGAGGATATCCGGTGTGTTGGGCCAGAAGTTGGGCCGGAAGTACTCGCGCACGTCCGTGCGGGTGAGCTCCGTCAGATACTGGGTGAGCTCCCACTTGGTGTTGCGCCAGGCGAAATAGGTATAGGACTGGCTGAAACCCACCTTCGCAAGGCGATACATGACCTTGGGCCGGGCAAAGGCCTCGGACAGGAAAATCACCTGAGGATGAGTCCGCTTGACCTCGCCGATCACCCACTCCCAGAACGCAAACGGCTTGGTATGGGGGTTGTCCACGCGGAACACCGTCACCCCCTGCTCGGCCCAGAACAGGAAGACGCTCTTGAGCTCCTCCCACAGCGCCCTCCAGTCGTCGGTCTCGAAATTGAACGGAAAGATATCCTCGTATTTCTTGGGCGGGTTCTCGGCATACTGCACGGTGCCGTCGGGCCGCCAGCGAAACCACTGGGGGTGGGACTCCACATAGGGATGGTCCGGCGCGCACTGGAACGCGATATCCAGAGCCACCTCGATGTTCAGGTCCCGCGCGGTGGCCACGAAGTGGCGGAAGTCCTCCAGAGTCCCCAGTGCCGGATGCACGGCCTTGTGGCCGCCTTCGGGGGAGCCGATGGCCCAGGGGCTGCCCGGATCCTGGGGGTTGGCCACCAGGGCGTTGTTCGGTCCCTTGCGTTTGGTGTGTCCGATGGGATGGATGGGCGGCAGATACAGGATGTCGAAGCCCATGGCCGCCACCTCCGCCAACCGGCTCTCGCAGCTGCGGAACGTGCCGTGCTCGCCGGGCCCGCTGACGCAGGACCGGGGAAAGAGCTCGTACCAGGCGGCGAACCGGGCCCGGGGCGGGTCCACCTCCACTGTCAGCTCACGCTCGCAGGTGGTCGCAAGCCGCCGGTCCGGGTAGCGTCCCATGAGTCGGGCCAACTCATCACCCAGGGCGACAGCCTGCTTGTCCTCCAGGGCCGCGTCTGCGGCCAGGAACGCGGCCCACTCCCTCAGCCGGCGGGCATCCTCGCCGGCGGCGCGGGCGGCGGCCTCCTCCAGCAGCCCCGCACCCACCCGATGGGCTACTGCAATATCCTCGGGCTGCACCCGTCGTTCCAGTTCCTGACGCCACGACCGGAAATGATCCACCCAGGCGGTCACCGTGTAGCGATAGTGGCCCAGGGCTTCGACGGTGAACCCCCCCCGCCAGTGGTCATTGCCCAGGAATTCCATGGGCGCCTCCCGCCACGCGTCCTCGGAGGCGTGGCGGTACAGCAGCAGACAGCCCAGGGCATCGTGGCCGTCCGTGAAGACATCGGCGCTCACCGTCACCCGTTCGTCCACGGTGCGCTTGATGGGGAAGCGGCCGGCATCGACCTGGGGCTGCACCCCTTCGATCACCACCCGTTTTCTGCCATCCGATACCGGTTGCGCCATGGGCTCAGCCTCCCGCAGGGGTCTCCCCGGTGTGCTTGAACAGCATCACTGCGAGGGGCGGCAGGTCCAGATACACGGCGTGATAATAGCCGTGGGCCGACACCGGTGCCGCCTCGACGCCGCCCATGTTTCCCACGCCGCTGCCCCCGTAGACGGGGGCGTCACTGTTGAGCATCTCCCGCCACCAGCCGCCGCAGGGCACGCCCACCATGTAATTGCGGCGCACCACGGGGGTGAAGTTGCACACCACCAGGACCCGCTCGTGGGCACTGCGGCCCTGGCGCAGAAAACTGATGATGCTCTTTTCCCAGTCACTGGCGTCCACCCACCGGAAGCCGTCGGACTGGAAGTCCCGCTCGTGCAGAGCGGGCTCCTCGCGGACCCGGTGATTGAGATCGCGGACCCATCGCTGCAGCCCCTGATGGGCCTCGGAGTCGAGCAGTTGCCAGTCGAGCTGGCCCTCATGGTTCCATTCGTTCCACTGCCCGAACTCCCCCCCCATGAACAGCAGCTTCTTCCCCGGATGGGCATACATGTAGCCCAGCAGCAGGCGCAGATTGGCCCGCTTCTGCCACTCGTCTCCGGGCATTTTCGCGATCAGCGAACCCTTGCCGTAAACCACCTCGTCGTGGGAGAGGGGCAGCACGAAATTCTCCGAAAAGGCGTACCAGATACTGAA
>DATFLG010000178.1:0-3200 GCA_035267985.1 Gammaproteobacteria bacterium
GACCCAAACCCCGTACCCTTAGCGCTCCCGAAAATCCTTAGAAATAAGGAACGTCAGTGATGACCGAGATGAACTTCGAGCAGGCCCGGGCCAACATGATCGAGCAGCAGATCCGCACCTGGGAGGTGCTGGACCAGCGGGCCCTGGACGTGCTGGCCGCGGTGCCCCGGGAGGACTTCGTGCCCGGGCGCTACCGGGACCTGGCCTTCGCTGACGTGAACATCCCCCTGGACCACGGTCAGGTGATGATGTCCCCCAAGCTGGAGGGGCGCCTGCTGCAGACCCTGGACATCAAGTCCTCGGACTCCATCCTGGAGGTGGGCACCGGCAGCGGCTACCTGGCAGCCTGCCTGGCGAAACTCGGCGCCCATGTGCTGAGCGTGGACCTGTATCCGGAGTTCAAGTACGCCGCCCAGGAGAAACTGGCGGCCCACGACATCGACAACGCCCGCTTCCGGGTGGAGGATGCCGCCCAGGGCTGGGATCCCTACGAGCGCTTCGACGCCATCGCCGTCACCGGCTCTCTGCCGGTGCTGCACCGGGGCTTTCACCAGAGCCTGAACGTGGGGGGGCGCCTGTTCGTGATCGTGGGCACCCCGCCCGTCATGGAGGCCCTGGTGATCACCCGGGTCGGGCCCGAGGAATGGGCCCGGGAAAGCCTGTTCGAAACCTCCATCCCGCCCCTGGTGGGCGCCGAGCAGCCGCCCAAGTTCCAGTTCTGAGCCGCCTGCGCGGCGCCGACCATGCGCCATTGGACACCGAAGGAGCTGAAGCATAGTCTGGAGGCGTCCGAGGGGCCGCTGATGGTGGACGTGCGCGAGCCCTGGGAGCACGAGATCTGCCGGATCGACGGCGCCCGCCTGATTCCCATGGGACAGATCCCGGCCCTTGCCGGGCGGCTGGATCCGGATCAAACCATTGTCGTGGTCTGCCACCACGGCGTGCGCAGTTACCAGGTCGCCTATTATCTGGAGCGGCTGGGCTTTCGCGACGTGATCAACCTCACCGGCGGCATCGACGCCTGGGCCCGGGAGGTGGACCGCGACATGGCCGTGTACTGACCTCAAGAACCAACAACACCGAGGACACCTAGATGCGTTGGTTGCTGTTTACCGCCGCCCTGCTCACCGTGCTGCCCGCCTACGCGGCGGACCTGCTGCATGTCTACGATCAGGCCGAGCAGAGCGATCCCGTGATCAAGCAGGCCGCCGCCAACCGCCAGGCGGCCCTGGAGACCAAGCCCCAGGCCCGGGCCGGGCTGCTGCCCGAGCTGGGCGCCAGCGCCAACTACACCCGCAACAAGCAGGAGATCACCTCCAGCAGCAGCCCGATCTTCCAGCCCAATACCTTTTACTACACCTCCAAGGGCTACTCCCTGAACCTGACCCAGCCCCTGTACAACCGGGATAGCTGGGTGCAGCTCAAGCAGGCCGACAGCCAGATCCGCCAGGCCGAGGCCCAGTACGCCGCCGCCCAGCAGGACCTGATCATCCGGGTGTCCCAGGCCTACTTCAACGTGCTGGCGGCCCGGGACAACCTGGACTTCGCCCAGGCCGAGAAGAAGGCCATCGCCCGCCAGCGCGACCAGGCCCAGCAGCGCTTCGAGGTGGGCCTGAGCGCCATCACCGACGTGCAGGAGGCCCGGGCCCGCTACGACCAGGCGGTGACCCAGGAGATCTCCGCCCAGGACCAGCTCGCCTCGGCCCGCGAGGCCCTGGCGGAGGTCACCGGCCAGCACTACCCGCACCTGGCGGGAGTGGGCCCGAACCTCAAGCTCATCAAGCCCGACCCCACCGACCCCCACAAGTGGGTGGCCACCGCCCGGCGCCAGAACCTGCAGCTGCTGGCCACCCAGGCCGCCGCCGACAC
This sequence comes from Gammaproteobacteria bacterium, assembly GCA_035267985.1. Lineage (GTDB taxonomy): Bacteria > Pseudomonadota > Gammaproteobacteria > DATFLG01 > DATFLG01 > DATFLG01. The sequence goes on from DATFLG010000178.1 coordinate 1,870, forward strand.
CGCCCGGGAGCAGATCGAGCGCCAGCGCTCCGGACACTATCCCACCCTGGACCTGGTGGGCAGCTACGGGGACTCGCGGATCAGCGGCGGGGCGTTCGGCCAGCGCAACGAGAAGGACAGCGCCATCGGCGTGCAGCTCAACGTGCCCATCTACATGGGCGGGGCGGTGAGCTCGCGCACCCGTCAGGCCCGGTCCCAGTTCCAGGCCGCCCAGGACAAGGTGGTACAGGTACGCCGCTCCACCACCCGGGAGACCCGGGACGCCTACCGGGGGGTGATCACCGGCATCAGCCAGGTGAAGGCCTCGGAGCAGGCGGTGAAGTCCTCCCAGACCGCGCTGAAGGCAGCCCATGCCGGCTTCCAGGTGGGCACCCGCACCATCGTGGACGTGCTGGACGCCCAGCGCGAGCTGTACCGCACCCGCCGGGACCTGTCCCAGTCCAAGTACAATTACCTGCTCAACACCCTCAAGCTCAAGCAGGCCGCCGGCACCCTGCGCCGGGCGGACGTCAAGGCCGTCAACGCCTGGCTGAAGGAGTAACGAGGAGGACGCCATGAGCGCGGAGCTGCCGCTGCACGTGGACAACCTCGCCCGGGCCGACACCGGCGCCCTGGTGGTGATCGACGTGCAGGAGCGCCTGGCCGGCGCCATGGACCCGGCCGACCGGACCCGCGTGTTGCGCAACGCCGCCATCCTGCTGCAGGCCGCCGGGCTCCTGGAGGTGCCCACGGTGGTGACTCAGCAGTACCCCAAGGGCCTGGGCCCCACCGAGCCGGAGCTGGCGGCCCATATCCCGGACCACGCCACCCGCCTGGACAAGACCGCCTTCTCCTGCTGCGGCGCCGACGGCTTCACCGCCGCCTTGTCCGCCGCCGGCCGACCCCAGGTCGTGCTGGCCGGTATGGAGACCCACGTGTGCGTGCTGCAGACGGCCCTGGAGCTGGATGCCCGGGGCTACCGGGTGTTCGTGGTGGGGGATGCCTGCTGTTCCCGGGACCCGGCCAATGCCGACAACGCCCGGGACCGGCTGCGCCAGGCCGGAGTGGTGGTCACCAACACCGAATCGCTGCTGTTCGAGTGGCTGGGGGATGCCCGCCACGAGCAGTTCAAGGCCCTGTCGGCGCTGCTGCGCTAGGGGCGGTTCAACACCACGCGGCAGGAAGAAAGGGAGTCGGAGTCAATTGCCCCGACTTTTTCCACGGACGGCAGCCCGGAGGGTGTGAGACGGAATCCGGGGATTACCCTTTTGTTCTTGTCCGTGTCTTCCGTGGCGCATTGATTCTTGCCTTCCGTGGGTTCCGTGGCTCTTGTAAGCAAAGGGGTCAGAGTC
>DATFLG010000179.1:0-9854 GCA_035267985.1 Gammaproteobacteria bacterium
CCGTGGACTGGTGCTGCCTGCCGCGATTCGACTCGGACAGCTGCTGCGGCCGGCTGCTGGACTGGGACAAGGGCGGGCACTTCTGCGTGCGCCCGGTGGACGATCACCCCTGCCGGGAACGCCACTATCTCGACGAAACGCTCATTCTGGTGAGCACATTCACCACCCCTGACGGGGAGGCGCGTCTTTACGATTTCTTCAGCATGCGCAAGGGCGGTCGGGACAACCCCCATCGCCAGCTCATCCGGATCATCGAAGGGGTGCGCGGAACCGTGCAGTTCCAGGTCCACGCGGAGCCGCGACTGGATACCGGCGAGATCAAGCCATGGATACAGGCCCATGAGACGGCCCGCGGCAAGACATTCACCGCGGTGGGCAGCAATACCGGCCTCATCTTCGGCGGCAGCGACGGGCTGTCCATTACCCGCGCGTACTGTCTGGACGGGCGGTTGACCGTGCGGGCCGGTGAACGCCGGCACCTGTTCATGCAGTTCATCCACCCGGAGGAGCTGGACAACGGGCTGCCGGCACCGCCGGAGGCCGCGGTGCTGGACCGGCGCCTGGAAGATACCACGCGATGGTGGCGGCAGTGGTCCGACAAGGTCAAGGTGGCCGCGCCGCTGCGCCGCCAGGTGCTGCGCTCGGCCATCGTGCTCAAGGCCCTGGACTACGCCCCGACTGGCGCGGTCATCGCGGCGCCGACCACCTCCCTGCCGGCGGACCCGGGGGCGGGCCGCAACTGGGACTACCGGTACACCTGGATACGGGACGCCACCTTCACCGTGGATTCCCTGGTGGCGCTGGGCTGTGAGGCGGAGGCCGACGGGCTGCGGCGGTTCATCGAGCGCAGCGCGGCGGGCAGCGCCCGGCAGATGCAAACCCTCTACGGCGTCGACGGACGGCGCCGCCAGCCGGAATTCGAGCTGGCCCATCTGGAAGGGTATCGCGGCGCCGGACCGGTGCGGGTGGGCAACCAGGCGGCACGGCAGCTGCAGCTGGACATCTTCGGCGAGGTGCTGGAGTTGTCCTGGCGCTGGCACCGGCTGGGCCGCTCTCCCGAACCGGCTTACTGGCAGTTCCTGACCGATCTGCTGAACGAGACCGTACGGCGATGGCAGGAGCCGGACCACGGAATATGGGAAGTGCGGGGCCGGCCCCGGCATTTCGTCCACTCCAAGGCCATGTGCTGGGCCGCCCTGGACCGGGGCGTGCAGATGGCGGCCGACATGGGGCTGGACGGCCCGGTGGACGAGTGGAAACAGGCCCGGGACGCGGTGCGGGCCGAGGTGGAACGGCGGGGAGTCAGCAGCCGCACCGGTGCTTTCGTGCAGGCCTATGACACCGACGAGGCAGACGCGGCCCTGTTGATGCTGCCGAGTATCGGGTTCGTGGAGTACGACGACCCGCGCATGGTGGCCACCGTGAAGACCATCCGGGACACCCTGGAACGGGGCAGCCTGCTGCTGCGCTACCGCGACAGCGACAACCTGGACGGCCACGACCACCCGTTCCTGGCCTGCAGCTTCTGGCTCGCCGAATGCCTGGCCCATCAGGGTGTGGCCGAGGACGCCGCGGAGGTCTTCCGGAACGCGTGTGCCACCGCCAATGATCTGGGATTGTTCTCCGAGCAGTACGACACCGACAACGGGCAGATGCTGGGGAACTTCCCCCAGGGACTCACTCACCTGTCCCATATCTCGGCTGCCGTCGCTGTTTACCAGGCGGGGCGCGCCGGTGGACCGGCCTTGAGCTCGGCACTGCGGGCCCATTCCGGCCGCGGCGGCAAACGCGACGCACAGACCGACCGGTCCCGGTGAACGCGGGGGGCCACGGGAAACACGGAAACCGGGGCATTCAGGACGCGGGAAAGACCGGAAAAGGGGTCAGAGTGCGATCGGCACGCGTCCCGGTTGCGGAACCCCAATCGGCTGATCGACTCCGACCCCTTTTCCGCGCGCTGCCGCCCGGGTGAAGTAAAGGGAAATCCGGGAATCAGTTGTCCGTGTGTTCCGTGTCGCGACGGTCAGACCACGACGCTGGCGGAAGCCGCAGGGCCCCATAACCGAAGGGCATCGCGCCGGGCACCGTCGCTGACACAAATCGGTGCAATGCGCTTCGCCTATTGCACCCCGCCCTCCGAAATATTTCCGTCCGTGCTTTCCGTGTTTTGCGTGTTTTGCGTGGCGCTGTCGCCTTCTTTTTGACGTGGCATTCGTGGCTCTTGTCCTTTCCCGGATTACGCTGGCGCTAATCCGGGCTACGACTTGTCCGTGCTTTCCGTGTAGTCCGTGGCGCTTTTGCTTTCTTCCGTTCCATGGATTCCGCGGGTTCCGTGGCGCTTTATCTTTCCCGGATTACGCTGGTCCTAGTCCGGGCTACGACTTGTCCGTGCTTTCCGTGCGGTCCGTGGCGCCTTTGATTTGTTCCGTGGGTTCCGTGGCTCTTCCCTCCCCGGATTCCACGGCGCCCACGGGAGGTCACGCCGACCGGGCGGCAGAAGCGGGCAGTTGGGGCAGGTCCTTGAGCATGTCCCCGGCCTCGGTGAGCACGAACTCCCGGAAAGCCTGGGCCACGGCGGACAGGCGCTTGCCCTGGCGGTAAACGATGTACCAGTGACGCAGGATGGGGAAGTCTTCCACGTTCAGCACCACGACCCGGTCCAGGATCAGCTCCAGCTCCAGCGTATGCAGGGACAGCAGGCCCAGCCCCAGACCGGCCTGCACCGCCTGCTTGATGGCCTCGTTGCTGCTGAGCTCCATGGGGGTGGACAGGGTGACCCCGTGGCGGGCGAAGAAGCGCTCCATGGCGGAACGGGTCCCGGAACCCTGCTCGCGCACCAGAAACGTCTCGTCCCGCAGACGCTCCAGGGGCACGCGCCCGGCCTTGCCCAAGGGATGGCCGGGCGGGGCGATCACCACCAGCGGGTTCTGGAGGAAGACTTCCGCCACCAGATCGATGTCCCCAGGGGGCTGGCCCATGATGACCAGGTCGGTCTGGTTTTCCAGCAGGCGCTGGAGCAGCTGTTTGCGGTTGGTCACGTCGATGCTGACGGTGACGCCGGGGTGGCGCTGACAGAAGGTGGCCAGAAGCCGGGGCACGAAATAGTTCGCCGTGCTGGCCACGGCGACGGACAGTCGGCCGCGCTTGACCCCGCGCATGTCTTCAAAGACCTGATCCAGCTCGGTGAGGGCGGCCGTGATGGAGCGGCTGTACCGGTAAAGCTCCTGGCCCGCCTCGGTGAGATAGACGCGCTTGCCCAGCTGCTCGAACAGGGGCAGCCCCACCGTCTGCTCCAGCTGCTTGATCTGCATGGACACGGCCGGCTGGGTCAGGTGCAGCTCCTCGGAGGCCCGGGTGAAGCTCTGGTGGCGGGCCGCCGCCTCGAAGATGCTGAGCTGCCGAAGCGTGATGTTCATGGGGACAGCACCATGGGCCTGCGCCTTATGGTTTGGGCTGTGAAACTAAAAAAACATTATAACACGGCGGATTCCGGGGCATTGTCCGCCCCGTCGCGGGCTGTCGGGGTCAGAAACGCCCGGACTGCTCACCCGGGGCCGGGCCCGCGCCAGCCCGGGCAGGCGGGACATGGGGTACGGCGTCCGCGTCGGACTCAGGACCATAGGGGAAGCGCACGTGGCCGAAGCGGACCACCAGCACGGCCAGGGCCAGCAGCAGCACACTGCCGGCCACCGCCAGCATGCGCAGCTCGTCCATGCCCTTCATGTCCAGGATCAGGTACCGGGCGAGGGCCACCATGCCAATGTACAGGGGATGGCGCACGGGCAACCGGCCGGATGCCAGGTACAGGCCGACCATGGCCACCACTTCCAGGTAGATGAACAGCAGCAGCAGATCACCCAGGCGCACCTTGCCGGCATCCAGCATCAGGCCCACTTCCTGGGCGGCCGCGATCACCGTGGCGATGGCAATCACGAACAGGCCCACCAGCTCCACGACGCTGATGGCCCTGCGGCCGGCACGCTGTACGATCTGCATGGGCTCCATGGGCATCCCCCGCCGCACGACACGGTCGGTCCGTCCTGCCTATTTGGTCAGCCCCACGAAGACCGCCGGCAGACGCTCGGGCAGGCGGTTGACATGATCCACGACGCTGTAGCCCCGCGGTCCGAAGATACGCGAGACATACTCGTCGGCATGGCTGTCCAGGGTGAGACAGTAGGTGAAGATGCCGCGGGTGGCAAGCTCCTCCACCGCCTTCTTGGTGTCGTGGCGAAGATGCTGGGGATCGCGCACGTCGATATCCGAAGGCTCGCCGTCGCTGACCAGCAGAAGCAGCTTTTTCTGCTGGGGACGCTTGGACAGGTAGCTCGCCCCGTGACGCAGGGCGGCGCCCATGCGGGTGGACAGCCCGCCCTCCATGCCGGCCAGGCGCTCCTTGGCCTTGTCGTCGTAAGGCTCGTCGAACTCCTTGAACTTGTAGTAATGGACGTCATGGCGCCCGTCGGAGGCAAAGCCGTGCACCGCAAAGGGATCGCCGATGCCGTCTATGGCCCAGGACAGCAGGGCCGCCGCCTCCCGGGTGAGCTGGATCACGGGCCGGTCACTGTCGGGGAGGGTCTCGTTGGTGGACTCGGACAGGTCCAGCAGCACCAGCACCGCCAGGTCCCGGGTCTTGCGGATATGGCGCAGGTTGATGCGCGGGTCGGGGGTCTGTCCCATGCGCAGGTCGATCATGGCGCTGATGGCGGCGTCCAGATCGATGTCGTCGCCGCTCTCCTGACGACGCAGGCGCACCACCCCCTCGGGCTGCAGACTGTCGATGACATGCTTGATACGGCTCGCCAGGGGCTTGTATTCGTCCAGCACGGCGTCGATCTTCGCCGGATCCCCCTTGGGCTGGCGGCGTTCCAGCACTGTCACCCAGTCCGGCCGGCTGAGCTGAATCTGGTAATCCCACTCCGGGTAATGGTAGGGCTGGCTGACCGGCTCGGTACCCTCCAGCTCGTTGATCGTGCACTCTTCCTGGTCCAGGTAGAAAGGGGTCTCCAGGCGCCAGATCTCCTGGGCATCGTCACCGGCGAGCTCGCAGTCCAGCTCGTTGGCCATCTCGATGACGCTGACGGTCCTGCGCACCTGGCGTTCCGTGGCCGGCGCGTACTCGACGGTTTCGTCCCAGACATTCTCGGCAAACTGCCAGATGATCCGGTTGTCGTCCCGGTACGGGATGCCGATCTGCTCCAGAACGCGCGCCGAGGGCAGGGACACCTGGTCCTGGATCCGGTTGTAGAAGTCCACGCCCAGGTCCCAGCTGAGCTGGTTATCCTGCGGGCGCCGCTCAAACTCCTCCCGGAAGCGCCGCGCCAATTCGCCGATCACCGGATCCTCGTCCTGATGGGCGTCATCCAGCAGGGCGTGGGCCGCCCGCTCCATGTATCCCAGGGCCGGGTGGGCGGGCTCGTGGACCTCGGCCATGGCGCGGAAGAACTGCCCCCAGAGCTGCTTGAGCCCCGGAAATTCGGCGATGGCCAGGGCTTCGATGCGCGCATCCTCGATCAGGCCGATGAAGGCCATCTGGCTGGGGTTCAGCGCCTCGGCGGAAATGGGCCCGGTGGCGTACATCAGGTGGGCGGCGGCATGGGCGGCGGCCGCCCGGTAGAGCTCGCCGCCGGTGATGCCGCCGTAGTCGTCATAGGCGTCCGGCAGGTGGATGACCGCGTGCTCCACATAGGGCCGGTAGCCTTCGCGGCTTTCGTAGTCCCCGGAGGTGGGGCGCAGGAAGAAGTCCCGACCCCACAGGGCCCGCAGGTAGAAGTTCAGCCGGCGGTGCAGGTCCACGAACAGCAGCCCGCGGCGCTCGTTCTGCAGCACCGACTGGCTGTCGGCGGACTCCAGGGCGAAGTACTGGGTCTGGGCCGCGAAGTCACGGCCGTGGGCCTGGGCGCCCCAGTTGGCCCAGCGCCGCAGCCCGCCCAGGGTGAGCTTGCTGAGCAGCATGTCCAGGTGCTCGAGCATGGGCCGCAGACCCCGGGGCACCTTGGCCGACAGCGAGTGAATCAGGCCCAGATAGCTGCGCACCAGCTCGGCGTCGCCGAAACGGCGGGCCGCCACCGGCATGGACGAGAACAACTCGGCGATCACCGCACCACTGACCATGGAGGCCAGCTTCAGCGCCGCGGTGACGCACTCGGGCACCACTTCCTCGCCGACCTCCTTGGCCACCGCGGGCATGGCGTCCAGATAGGACACCACCAGGTCGGTGCCGCGACCGAGCTCGCAAAGCGCCTTGGCGCCCTCGAGATAGTTCTTCAGACCGGTGGCCGACATCACATGGGCGGCCTCGGCGAAGCTGGCCTCGAAGGTCTCGCGAACCTCCGGGGCGGCCTCTTCCAGAAGCGGTCTGTACTCTTGCAGGTCGATGGTCATTGCTTCTCACCACGTGCTTTGTCAGCAGAGCGTGCGGGGCGATCGGGGTCCTTCACGGCGAGCCCCACGGTATAGGACTTGCCCTGCTTGACCTTGTCGTAGTTGCCGAACACCTCTTCGAAGGCGCGCTGGATGAAGCGGCGCAGCCCGGTAATGGTGACCACGTAAAGGCGGCCCCCGGGGCACAGGTGGGCAAGGGCGTCGAGCAGGTACAGATAGAGCAGCTCCTTGCCCACCTTGGCGGGCAGATTGGAGGCGATCACGTCGAACTGCCGCTCACCCATATGACTGAAGCCGTTGCTGAGAAACACCTCGCAGTTGGCCAGCCCGTTGAGCTCGGCGTTGCGACGGCTGTACTCCACCGCCACAAAATCCTTGTCCACCAGACAGGTACGCCCGCCCGGCGCGAGCCGCGCCAGGGTCAGCCCGATGGGGCCGTACCCGCAGCCCAGGTCCAGGCAGTGCGCGTCGGCGCCCACCTGGATATGATCAAGAAGCAGGCGCGAACCCTCGTCCACCGCCCGCGGAGAGAACAGGCCCCAGGTTGAACGAAAGGTCAGAGCCTGGCCCCGCAGCTGTTCGGTGAACACCAGATCCTCGCGCAGCCGTTGGACGTATTCGGGAGTGATCACACCGTGCTACCTCCTGGGCCCGGCCCGCGGTGCCGGGCCTGGCCGGCGCCCGGGATCTCAGAAGTAGGTGGCCACCGCAGCGTCCAGGGTATCGCGCATGTCCGGATCGTCGGTGATGGGCCGCACCAGAGTCATGCGGCAGGCCGCCGTGGGATCGACACCCTGGGACATCAGATAGCCCGCGTAGGCCAGCAGCCGGGTGGAAATCCCCTCGTCCAGGCCATGCCCCTTGAGGTTGCGGGCGCGATGGGCGATGGAGACCAGCTTCTGGGCGACCTCCGTGGACACGCCCGCCTCGTGGACGATGATCTCCGCCTCCACCTCCGCGTCCGGATATTCGAAGTCCAGGGCGGCAAAGCGCTGCTTGGTGGACTGCTTGAGGTCCTTCATGAGGCTCTGATAGCCCGGATTGTAGGAAATCACCAGCTGGAAATCCGGATGAGCCTGAACCACCTCGCCCTTCTTGTCCAGGGGCAGGGTGCGGCGATGGTCGGTCAGCGGGTGGATGATCACCGTGGTGTCCTGGCGCGCCTCCACCACCTCGTCCAGGTAGCAGATGGCGCCGATGCGGGCCGCCACGGTCAGGGGACCGTCGTGCCAGCGGGTACCCTCGGGTTCCAGCAGGTAGCGGCCCACCAGGTCGGAGGCGGTCATGTCCTCGTTGCAGGCCACCGTGATCAACGGCCGGTCGAGCTTCCAGGCGAGGTATTCCACGAACCGTGACTTGCCGCAGCCCGTGGGGCCTTTGAGCATCACGGGCATGCGGGCGCCGTAGGCGGCCTCGTAGAGCTCGACTTCGTCGGCCACCGGACGGTAATACGGTTCCTCTTTGATCAGGTACTGTTCGCGGTCTGTCATGGCTGTCATCCGTTGGACTGGGTGTGCAGGTAATGGGATCCCTGTCAGGGATCATCCGTTGCCGTGGCGCGGGACAAAAAAAGCCCCCGCTCGGCGGGCCGGGCAGGGGCCTCTGCGCTGACCAAGGGGGGAATCAGACCTTGATCGGGCCCCGGTAGATCACCATGGACGTACCCTGGGACTGGGCGTAGTTGTCGTACCCCACGAGACGCACGTGGTGCGTGGGATGCGCCTTGTGGCAGGCATCAGCCTCGGCCAGGATGCGGTCGACGTCGGTCTCGCCGAACATGGGCAGCTTCCACATGTACCAGTAGTGCCCGAAGGCGTTCTCCGGCTCGGTGTGCTCGATGGCCGGGTTCCAGCCCTTGTCGACGATGTACTGGACCTGCTTGCGGATCTGGTCCTTGCTCATCTCCGGCAGGTAGGAAAAGGTCTCGAACCTGCGGCTGGTCGGATCGCTCAGGCTGGATTGATAGTCCTGCATGTCGCTCATTGCATCATTCCTCAAATGAAATCTATAGAGTCCATGGAGGGCGGCGGCCGGCCACGCGCCGACCGCCCCCGGCTGCCGGGTCGATTACTTGTGGGAGACGTCCAGCTTGTCCACGGTATCGAACTCGAACTTGATCTCCTTCCACGTCTCCATGGCCGCTTTGAGCTCGGGGCTGTTCTTGGCGGCGGTGGTCAGGATCTCCTTGCCTTCCTTCTCGATCGGGCGCCCTTCGTTGCGGGCCTCCACGCAGGCCTCCAGGGCTACGCGGTTGGCCGCGGCGCCGGCCGCATTGCCCCAGGGGTGGCCCAGGGTGCCGCCGCCGAACTGCAGCACGGAGTCGTCACCGAAGATGGCGGTCAGGGCCGGCATGTGCCAGACATGGATGCCGCCGGAGGCGACCGGGAACACGCCCGGCATGGAGCCCCAGTCCTGATCGAAGAAGATGCCGCGCGAGCGGTCTTCCTTGATGAAGGAATCGCGCATCAGGTCGATCCAGCCCAGGGTGGCCTCGCGGTCACCCTCGAGCTTGCCGACGACGGTGCCGGAGTGCAGGTGGTCGCCGCCGGACAGGCGCAGGATCTTGGCCAGCACGCGGAAGTGGATCCCGTGCTTGGGATGACGGTCGAGCACGGCGTGCATGGCGCGGTGAATGTGCAGCAGCAGGCCGTTGTCGCGGCACCAGTCGGCCAGGCCCGTGTTGGCGCAGAAGCCACCCGTGATGTAGTCGTGCATGATGATCGGGGCGCCCAGCTCCTTGGCGTGCTCGGCACGCTTGAACATCTCGTCCGGGGTCGGGGCGGTGACGTTGAGGTAGTGACCCTTGCGCTCGCCGGTCTCGGACTCGGCCTTGTGGATGGCCTCCATGACGAAGTCGAAACGCTGGCGCCAGCGCATGAACGGCTGGAGTTGACGTTCTCGTCGTCCTTGGTGAAGTCCAGACCGCCGCGCAGGCATTCGTACACGGCGCGGCCGTAGTTCTTGGCAGACAGGCCGAGCTTGGGCTTGATGGTGCAGCCCAGCAGTGGACGGCCGTACTTGTTCATGATGTCGCGCTCGACCTGGATGCCGTGCGGGGGGCCGCCGCAGGTCTTGATGAAGGCGAGCGGGAAGCGCACGTCTTCCAGGCGCAGGGTCCGCACGGCCTTGAAGCCGAACACGTTGCCCACCAGGGAGGTGAACACGTTGACCACCGAACCCTCTTCGAACAGGTCGATGGGGTAGGCGATGAAGGCGTAGAAGGACTCGTCGTCACCGGGCACGTCCTCGATGGCGTAGGAGCGGCCCTTGTAGTAGTCCAAATCCGTCAGCAGGTCGGTCCACACCGTAGTCCAGGTGCCGGTGGACGACTCGGCGGCCACGGCGGCGGCGGCTTCTTCCCGCGGCACACCCGGCTGCGGGGTGATCTTGAAACACGCCAGGATGTCGGTGTCGTTCGGCGTGTACTCCGGCATCCAGTAAGTCTCGCGATACTCTTTGACGCCTGCCTG